>NZ_JALCZC010000159.1:0-6934 GCF_022690805.1 Anaeromyxobacter sp. SG66 | reverse complement strand
CTGGCGCGCGCCCTCCGTGTCCCGCAGGAGGCGCGCCTCCTCGCGGTGGACCGCCTCGCGCAGCGCGAGCTCGACCGCGGCGAGCGGGTCGGGCGCGCCCGTCACCGCGGCAGGGATCCCGGCGCCCGCGGCGCTCGACCGCAGCAGCTCGAGCCGCGCCTCGAGGCCGCCGCGCGCGAGCAGCTCGCGCAGCGCGCGATCGCCGAGGAGCCGCGCCCGCCGCGCGCCGATCCGGGAGTTCGCGAAGTCGAGGCGCGCCACGTCAGCCCTCCGCGAAGAGCAGCTCCGCGAGCTCGGCCTCGAGGGCGGGCCACGCCCGCTCGAGCCGTGAGGGCAGCGTGTCGTCCAGGACGCGCCGCCCCGCCACGAGCTCCACGCCCCCGCGAGCCTCCGGCGCCGCACGGACGACCGCCCGCGCGGCCGCGCCCGCGTCCAGCGCGGCGAGTGCCCGGCGCGCCTCCTCCTCGGCGCCCGGATCCACGACGAGCTCGAGGGGCCCGTCCCCGGCCTCCGGCAGGATCTCCGCGAGGAGCGCGGCGTCGAGCGCGGCGCCTCCCTCCGCGACGAGCCGCGCGCGGGCCTCGTCGTGCAGCCCCTCGAGCAGCCTCCTTCGCTCGACGAGGAGCGCGCGCTCCCGCTCGACCGCGACCGCCTCGTGGGCAGCGCGCCGCCGCGCCGCCCCCTCGACCCGCCCGCGCGCGAGCACCGAGTCCCGCGCCGCGGCGGCCGCGGCGCGCGCCTCCTCCACGATGCGCGCGCCCTCGCGCTCCGCCGCGGCGCGCACCTCCCGCGCCTCTCGCGCCGCCTCCTCCCCGAGGACGCGCAGGAGCTCCGGGTAGCCCACGGCCTACCCCCCCGTGAGGATCAGCACCGCCACGACGAACCCGAGGATCACCAGCGTCTCGGGGATGGCGAGCATCACGATGATGGCGCCGCGGACCTCCGGCTTCTCCGCGAGCGCCCCGGCGCCGGCGGCGCCGATCCGGGACTGCACCCACGCGGTCGCGATTGCGGACACCCCCACCGCGATCGCGGCCGAGACGGCGAGCAGCACCTTGTCCATGTCATCCTCCTAGCGGGACAGCGCGAAGGGGCGGTAGGGCGCACCGCCCTCGTCGTAGAACTTCTCGAAGAACTCGACGTAGTGGAGCCGGAGCGCGGCCACGGTCGGGCTGATGAGCCCGAGCGTGAAGTTCACGACGTGCAGCAGCACGCCGATGGCGAGCCCCGCGGCCACCGGCCGGAGGGTCGTCGCGACGAGGTTCGCGACCTCGGCGAGCATCACCGAGGCGAGCCCGAGCGCCATGAGGCGGGCGTAGGACAGGACGTTGCCGAGGCCGAGCACGAGCTCGAGGGCCGCCATCGGCCCCTCCGCACCCACCGCCACGGCGAGCAGCGCCCCGCCCGCCCAGAGCGCCGGCGGGAGCGCCGCTGCGGGCAGCAGGTGCACGGCAGTCGCGCCGGCGACCGCGGCGGCGCAGAGGAGCCCGAGCTTCGCGGCGCGTGCCAGCGCGGCGCGGCGATGCCCCGCGCGCAGCGCGCCCGCGATCCCGAGCGCCATGCCGATGCCCACGTGGACGGCGCCGAAGGCGATGGCGACCCCGAGGAACGCCATGAACGCGCGCCGCCGGTCGAGGAGCACGGGGCGCATCCCGAGGTGGGACCCCACCTCGCCCAGGGCCTCCCCGAAGAGGATCCCGAAGGTGACCGCGGAGAGCGCGCACGCGAGCGCGATCCAGGTCAGGTCCCGCCCGAGCGCGCCCCCCACCCCTCGCACGCGCAGCACGAGCGCCACCACGATCCCCGCCGTGCCGCAGACGACGTCGCCGAGCACGAGCCCGAAGAAGAGCGGGAAGAAGACGGCGAGCCAGGGGGTGGGATCCGTCGAGCCGTAGCGCGGCAGCGGCACGAGCGCGAGGAGCCGCTCGAAGGGCCGGACGTGCCGCCCGTTCCGGAGCACCACCGGGACCTCCGGCCAGGCGTCCCGCTCCGGCGTGCACGCCAGCACCGTCACCCGCTCGCCGAGCTCACTTGCCGCCGAAGCCTGGAAGGCCGGCACCCGCTCCGCGGGCATGTACCCCGAGACGACGAACGCGAAGCGCGTCGCGCCGCAGGCGTCCTCGGCGTGCACCCGCTCGAGGAAGGCGCGCGTCGCGGCGGCGCTCGCGGCGAGCGCGGCGGCGAGCCCGTCCGCGAGGCGAGACCAGGCCGCCTCGACCTCCGCCTGCTCGGCGGGGATCGTCCGGGCGCGCGCGGTGAGGTGCAGGAGCACGTCGATGAGCGCCTTCCCGGAGCAAGCGGAGGGGAGCTTCACCTCGTCCACGCCGCGCTCGAAGAGGAGCGCCGCCACGGCGCGCCCGCAGGCGCGCGGCACGACGATGAGGACTCCGGTTCGCTCCGCGTCGATCGGCCGGGCGGTGAGGTCGAAGGCGCCGCCGGTGATGCGGCGCAGCTCTCCGCGAAGGAGCGCGATGGCCTCGGGGTCCGTGCGCAGCTCGAGGCCGTGGAGCTCCGGCTCCTGGCGCGGCTCGAGGCCGTGGGAGAACGGCGCCAGCGCCACCACGAGCCGGGAGAACCGCGCGATCGCATCCCCCTCCTCGGCCAGCGCGGCGCGCCGCGCCTCGAGCGCCGTGAGCGCCGCGTCGATCTCCGCGAGCCGCGCGAGCAGCGCCTCGGAGCCCGGCTCCGGCAGCGGTCCCTCGCCCTCGCCGCGCCCGCCGGCGAGCCGTGCACGGAGCGACTCGAGGCGGACGAGCGCCTCCTGTGCGCGCGCGGCGCGCGCCGCCACCGACGGGACGGGCGCGCACCGCTCGACGAGCGCGCGCTCTCCGGGGCGCACCCGCGTCGGCCGGCGGAGCTCCAGGACGCCCTGCGCCTGCAGGAACGCGAGCGCGCCCTCGAGCCGATCCCGCGGGCCGATCAGCTGGACGCGCGCCATCGGCAGGATCACGGCTGCCTCCCGAGGACCACCGCGAGGACCCGCTCCAGCGCGCGCGCGCGGTTCCGCTCGGCGCGGGCCGCCACCTCCGCCACCTCCGCCACGACCGCCTCGCGCGCTCGCTGCGCCTCCGCGTCGAGCGCCGCCGCCTCGTCCGCGCGGAGCGCGTCGCGCACCCGCTCGACCTCGCGCCGTCCGGCGGCGACGATCCGCTCCGCCTCGCGCCGCGCGCTCTCGAGGGCGACGGCCGCCTCCGAACGCACGGAGGCGAGCTCGCTCTCCAGCGCCGCCTCGTCCCCTCGCAGCCGCTCGAGCGTCTCGCGTTCACCGCCGCTTCGCGCCGGGTTCCGCACGACGAGCCCCCGTGTCATCGAGAAGACGCTCCTCGGCACGGGGTGGCAAGCAGGCTGCGCATTCCCGCTTGGGCCTGCGCGTCGAGGCACGTCGCGCCTCCGCGGGCACGCATCGCGCCGCACCCATCGCGAGCGAGCCGGCGCGGGCCCGTGCGGTGCGCCGCCTCCCGGAGGAGGCCCGGCAGGCGCCCGTGGTCGCGCTCCGCGGCGCCACAGGAGGCGTCGCGGACGCGCGGCGCGCTTCCCCGCGGCCCGACCGGTGTCGCCTCGAGGCGCCGGAACGGAGCGCCGGCCGTCCTGTCCAGCGAGCTCGCGGTGAGGCATCGCGCGGCACCGTTTCGAGGTCTCTCGACCGCCGGCGCGGTGAGCTCGCGCCCGGGGGGCCGCGAGACTCTCCGCGGCGTATGTGCTGGCCTCCTTCACCGTCCCATGCTCCCCTCCCCGCCTCCGCGATGGAGGCGCGTGCAGCTCCCTCGACGAGAGCGCGCGGCCCGCCAGAGCCAGGAACGCCGATGACCTCTTCCGCCACCCGCCGCGCCTTCTCCGTCTCCGTCTTCTGCCGCCACGGCGGCGCGATCCTCCTCGTCCGTCACCGCCGGATCGGGACCTGGCTCCCCGTCGGCGGCGAGATCGAGCCCGGGGAGACACCGCTCGAGGCCGCCCGCCGGGAGCTCCGTGAGGAGACCGGCCTCGAGGGAACGTTCCCCTCCGGCCTCGGGGTGGACGGCACGCCGCCGGGGCTCGTCGGCTACGAGGAGCATCCCGCCGGCTCGAAGGGCCTGCACATGAACTTCGCGTTCGTGGCGGACGTCGCGTCGCGAACCCTCGCCGCCTGCGACGAGTGGGACGGCGCGCGCTGGGTGGGCGCTCACGAGCTCGGGGCCGTCGAGTGTCCGGCGAACGTGCGCGAGCTCGCACGCATCGCGCTCACCGCGCCCGGCCACTGACTCGCGCTGCCGCCCGGGCCGATCCCTGCTGCGGCACGCGCTGGCTGCCTGCGGCGACGCCATCGTGCGCCTCGCGACGGGCTCGACCCGAGCGAGCAACGTGTGACCCGAACCGCCCTAAGGGCGAAGGGCCCCGCCTCTCGCCTCTCGCCGCACCGTCCGCACCGGACGGCGCACGGGTCACCGCGGCAACAGGGAGAGCTGGGCGGGTGCGGATGGGCGTGCCGTGTCGGCCGCGCCCGCGGCGTCACGCTGCGCCTCCGGGGAGCTCGCGTCTCGCGCCTGCCCGGCTCCTCGGGCCTCTCGCCCTGCGGCAGCGCCCCGAGCCCGCGTCGCTGAGCTCGTCCGGCGAGGCGCGACGTTCCCCGTGCCCGCTCCGTCGAGCACGCTTCGGCCGCCGTAGGCGCGGCTCGCCGCGCGCTCCCCCTCGACGAACGCCTCGAGGGACGGGCCCTCCGCCCCGGCCTCGAGCCGTCGCGCCTCGTCCTCCAGGCGCCGGATGGCCGCCATGCGGTCGTCGTTCCCGAGCTTCGCGCGCTCCACCGCGCGGCGCAGGACGCCGAGCGTCTCGTCGTAGACGCGGAGCGGGACGGGAAAGGGGTGGCCGTCCTTCCCGCCGTGCGCGAGCGAGAACCTCGCCGGATCGCTGAAGCGGCAGGGAGCGCCGTGGATCACCTCAGCGGCCGCCGCGAGCGCGAGCACCGTCCGCGCCCCGAGCCCCGGCGTGAGGAGCAGCTCCGCGAAGTCGACCGGCCCGCGCTCGGTCGCGGCGGCGATCGTTCCGTGCAGGCGGCGGAGCACCACGTCCGACGCGGTGACGGCGTGGTGGCCGGGGAGATCGAGGTGGGGGACTCGCCCGAGCGCGCTCCGGATGCTCGCGACCGCCCGCTCGGGCCCCTCGCGAACCAGCGCCAGCTGCGCGGCCCGCGACGGCGCCGCGCGCCGATCGGTCAGGTTCACGATGGCGCCGCCCGGCACCCCGTCGATCGCCGCGTGCGGTGCGTCGACGAAGCTCGTGAGCCCCTCGGACAGCCAGTGATAGCGGCGCGCGCGCCGCCGCACCGGGTCCATCCCCTGCTGGACGACGACCCAGGCGCCGTCCTCGGCCACGATGAAGGCGTGGAGGTACAGCGCGTGGCCGTCCTGCACGGCCGCGCCGTCCACCTTCGCCACGAGCCGGCTCGTCCGCGCCAGCGCCTCGCCGTCGAGGCCCGTTCGCTCGCCGAAGCCGACCAGCTCGTCCGGAGTGCGGCGCGAGTGGCGCCCGCGGCCGCCGCACACGCGCAGGCCGAGCTCGCGCTCCAGCGGCGCGAGCCCCCGCTGCAGCGCGCCGAGGACGCTCGTCGTGATCCCGGAGGAGTGCCAGTCCATCCCCATCAGGCTGCCGAGCGACTGGAACCAGAACGGATGGGACAGCCGCCGCAGGAGCTCCGCGCGCCCGTACTCGAGGACGATCGCCTCGGAGAGCACGCGCCCGAGGCGCGCCATGCGGTGGAAGAGCCACGGGGGCACGCGCCCGCCGTGGAGCGGGAGGTCGGCGGAACCCGTCCGCGCCCCCCTCGCCCCCGCACCGTTCGGTCGAGCGTTCGGCACCACCACCTCGTTTCGCCTCCCCGCCCGCCCGCCGCGCGGCCGGCCCCCCGCCGCGGTGGCCGTGTCCCGTGGTCTCCGGGGGTCTCCCGTGGATAACCATGAAGAAGTGCCACATCGCTCCGACAGCCCGCCCCGCTCCGCCCGCGCCCGCCCACCCGCTCGCGCACCCTCGCTCCGCGACCCGCCCAAGCGATCAGGCGACCTCCGGCCGGCACCCGTGCCGAGGACGACCGACCTCGCTGCGCTCCGGCAAGCGGCGCGGACGTGCCGCGCGTGTCCGCTCTGGGAGCGCGGGACGCAGACCGTCTTCGGCGAGGGCCCGCGGCAAGCCGCGGTGCTCCTCGTCGGCGAGCAGCCGGGCAACGACGAGGACCTCGCGGGCCGGCCCTTCGTCGGCCCGGCCGGCCGCCTGCTCGACCGGGCGCTCGAGGCCGCGGGGCTCGACCGCGCCTCCGTCTACGTGACGAACGCGGTGAAGCACTTCAAGTGGGAGGCGCGAGGAAAGCGTCGCATCCACCAGAAGCCGAACGTCGGCGAGGTCCGCGCGTGCCGGCCCTGGCTCGACGCCGAGCTCCGGGCCGTCCAGCCCCGGGCCGTCGTCCTGCTGGGCGCGACCGCGGCGCAGGCGCTCCTCGGCAGCGACTTCCGGGTGACGCAGCGGCGCGGGGAGCTGCTCTCGACGGGATTCGCGCCCATCGTGGTCGCCACCGTGCACCCCTCGTCGATCCTGAGGGCCCCGGACGACGAAACGCGGCGGGAGGAGATGAGGCGGTTCGTCGAGGACCTGGCCCGGGTGGCGGAGGTGCTGCGCACCTCGCAGCCCTCACGGCCGACCGCGCCGTGAGAGGCGTGCGGCGCTCCTCGCGCCGATCCGGCGCTGCAGGCGCGCGCGGGCGTTGCGCGCGCGCGGCCGAGCGGCCGAAAGCAGCGCCGTGAGCCTGAGCTCCGGACCCGCCGGCCTCGGCGACGGAGCCCGCAAAAGAAAAAAGCCCGCCGGCGCGAATTGCGCCAGCGGGCCAAGAAAAAAATGCGGCAGCGACCTACTCTCCCACACCGCTTCCGGTGCAGTACCATCGGCTCTGGTGGGCTTAACTACCGTGTTC
>NZ_JALCZC010000158.1:0-6974 GCF_022690805.1 Anaeromyxobacter sp. SG66 | reverse complement strand
GAACACGGTAGTTAAGCCCACCAGAGCCGATGGTACTGCACCGGAAGCGGTGTGGGAGAGTAGGTCGCTGCCGCATTTTTTTCTTGGCCCGCTGGCGCAATTCGCGCCGGCGGGCTTTTTTCTTTTGTCGCGCTTGCGCACCGACACGGGCGTCGGATCGCGCGGCCGAGGCGCTCGCGCCGGCACCCGGGCGCCTCGTTCCGGTACACTGGCGCCTCTCTGGAGGTCAGCGATGAGTCGGGTCGTGGTCGGAGTCATCGGCGGGACGGGGCTCGGTGAGGCGCTCGGGGCGCTCGGGGCAGGCGAGCAGCGTGAGATCGACACGCCCTTCGGGCGCCCCTCCGGACCGATCACGCTCACGGAGGTGGCCGGCGTCCCGGTGGCCCTCCTGTCGCGCCACGGCGACGGGCACATGCGGAACCCGTCGGCCGTGCCCTACCGCGCGAACATCTGGGCGCTCAAGTCGCTCGGCGTGACCCACGTGCTCGCGAGCGGCGCGTGCGGGAGCCTCCGCGAGGAGGTCGCGCCGAAGCACCTCGTCATCCCGGACCAGGTGATCGACCGGACCTTCCGGCGGGCGGGCACGTTCTTCGACGAGCTGGCCGTCCACGTGGAGCTCGCGGCGCCGTTCTGCAACACGCTCCGCAACGTCCTCGTGAAGGCGGGCACCGGGTTCCCGGCGCGCGTCCACCAGGGCGGCACGTACGTGTGCATGGAGGGGCCGCAGTTCTCGACCCGGGCCGAGAGCGAGCTGCACCGGAGCTGGGGCGCCTCGCTCATCGGGATGACGCTGATGCCCGAGGCGAAGCTCGCCCGGGAGGCGGAGCTCTGCTACGCGGCCGTCGCCCTCCCCACCGACTACGACTGCTGGAAGCCGCACCCGGCGACCCTCGACCAGGCGAAGCTCATCGAGGAGATCCTCGGGAACGTGAAGGTCGCGACGCAGAACGCGCTCGAGCTCATCCGGCGCGCGATCCCGCAGGTCGCCGCCATCGAGAAGCCGTGCGCGTGTCAGTCCGCGCTCGCGCTCGCGATCTGGTCCGACCGGTCGCGGCTCTCCCCGGAGGTCCGCCAGAAGCTCGGGCTGCTCCTCGGCAAGTACCTCGGCTAGGAGGGCGGCGCGAACCACGGCCCGGCCCGGCGACCCCGCAGGTCCGGTGGTATGAAGTCGCGGTGACGCTCCTCCACGCCGCCTCGCTCCGGCTCGCCTTCGGCAGCCGCACCGTCTTCGACGGGCTCACGCTCACCCTCGAGGAGGGCGAGCGCGTCGGGCTCGTGGGCGTGAACGGCTCGGGGAAGTCGTCGCTCATGCGCATGCTCGCGCGCGCGGCGGAGCCGGACGCCGGCGAGGTGCAGCTCCGGCGCGGCGCGCTCGTCACCTACCTGCCGCAGGAGCCCACGTTCCCCGCCGGGGCGACCGTCGCGTCCGAGCTCGAGGTCGCGCGCGCGCCGCTCCGCGCGGCGATCGACGCGCACGCGGCGCTCTCGGCGCGCCTCTCGGCCGAGCGCGACGTCGCCGCCCACGATCGCCTCCTCGTGGAGCTCGCGCAGCTCTCGGATCGCATCGACCAGCTCGGCGGGTGGGACACGGCGCACGAGGCGCGGCGGCTGCTCGACCGGCTCGGCGTGAAGGAGTGGGACCGCCCCGTGGCGGAGCTCTCGGGCGGCACGCGCAAGCGCGTCGCGCTCGCGCGGGCGCTGCTCACGCACCCCGATCTGCTCCTCCTGGACGAGCCGACGAACCACCTCGATGCCGACACCGTCGACTGGCTCGAGGAGGAGCTCGACCGGCTGAAGGGCGCGCTCCTCCTCGTCACCCACGATCGCTACTTCCTCGACGACCTCGTGGATCGCATCGTCGAGATCGCGCCGGGCGCCGGCGTCACGAGCTACCCGGGGAACTACGAGGCCTACCTCGAGCAGAAGCTCGTGGCCGAGGAGCAGGGGGCGCTCGCGGGGCACAAGCGCGAGCGCTGGATCGCGCAGGAGGTCGCCTGGCTCCGCCGCGGGGTGGAGGCGCGGCGGACGAAGTCGAAGGCGCGCATCGAGCGGGCGCGGCGCCTCATGGCCGAGCGCGGGGCGGAGCGCCCGCGCGTCCCGGAGCTGCAGCTCGCGGCGACGCCGCGCCTGTCGCAGACGGTCCTCGAGGGGCACGACCTCGTGAAGCGCTTCGGCGAGCGGCAGGTCCTCGCGGGCGTGAGCCTCACCGTGCAGCGCGGCGAGCGGATCGGCATCGTCGGTCCGAACGGCGCGGGCAAGACGACGTTCCTGCGGGTCCTGCTCGGCGAGCTGGCCGCCGACGGCGGGCGCGTGGTGGTCGGCGCGCGCACGCGGGTGGCGTACCACGATCAGGGGCGCGAGGCCCTCGATCCGGAGCAGACGGTCTACGAGGCCGCCGGCGGGAGCCGGGACGGCACGCGCGGCGAGGACTTCGTGGAGCTCGGGGGCCGGCGGGTCGCCCTCCGCGACTACCTCGACGACCTCCTCTTCCCGCCCACCGTCCAGCGCATGCAGGTGAAGGCGCTCTCGGGCGGCGAGCGGAACCGGCTGCTCCTCGCGCGCGCCTTCCTCGCCGGCGCGAACGTCCTCGTGCTGGACGAGCCCACGAACGACCTCGACCTCGTCACGCTCAACGTGCTCGAGCGGCTCCTCCTCGCGTTCGACGGCGCCGTCCTCCTCGTCACCCACGATCGCTACTTCCTCGACAAGGTCGCGACCGCGATCCTGGCGTTCGAGGGGGAGGGGAGGGCGGTCCGCTACGAGGGCAACTACGAGACCTATCGCACGTTGAAGGGGCAGGCCGAGGCGGCCGCGCGCGCGGAGGCCGGACCCGCCCGCCCAGAGGTCCGCGCCGCGGGGCCGCAGGCCCGCACGGCGGCGCCGGCGGAGCGCGCGCGCCGGCCGGGGAAGCTCTCGTTCAAGGAGCAGCGGGAGCTCGAGGGCATGGAGGCCGCGATCCTCGCGGCCGAGGAGCGGAAGGCCGCGCTGGAGGCCGCGCTCTCGGACCCCGCCACCTACCAGAAGGACGGCGCCGCGGTCGGCGGCATGCGCGACGCGCTCGCCGCCGCAGGCGTCGAGGTCGAGCGGCTCTACGCGCGCTGGCAGGAGCTCGAGGCGCTGCGCGGCGCGTGATGCCGGGCCTGCGGCGGGCGTCCTCGCTCCTCGCGCCCGCAGCGCTCCTCTGCTTCGAGCCGCGCACTGCGGCGACCTGGCCGTGGGCCTCGCGCGCGTCGCTGCGGCCTCGGCGCCGGTCTCCTGCGCCTTGCGCGCCTATCTCCAGCCCCACGCCTCCGCGCCGTCCGGGATCCTCGCGTACGTCCTGCCGCCGAGCGGCGCGTAGAACGTCGCGTCGAGCGGCAGCTGGGTGGTCGCGTCGAAGACGCCGACCTCGCCCCCATCCGCGCCGGCAGTGAAGGGCACGGTGACCTTCCCGTGCGCCGGCACGACCGTGCCGGCGGGGAGCGCGCTCTGCAGCCGATCGCGGAGGTCGGAGGTGAGGGTGAGGCCCGCGAGATCGCGCGGCGCGTCCTCGCGGTTGTAGAGCTCGAGGAACCCCGGCCCGATCGCGTTCACGACGAGGCCGCCCTCCCCACGGTGCCGCTCCCTGGGGATCTCGCCCCGGAGGAACCCGGTGCGGCGCGTGACGTACTCCTCGAGGAACCGCACCGACGCGGCGGCGAGCTCCTGATCCACCCAGGGATCCCGCTGCAGCGGTCCGGCGATGAGGGCGTGGAGCGCCTCGATGCGCGGGAACGCCTGCGCCTCCGAGAACACGCCGTCGAGCATCTTCTCGACCTCGTCGAGCACCCGGTTGCGGAGCGCGGGCGCGTCCCACAGGCGCTGGAACAGCACCACGAAGGGCGGATGCGCGCTGACGCCGTAGCGCTGCGACTTGTCGGCCGCGACCCCCAGGGTGGCGGGATCGTAGAGCGTGTAGGTCGGGATCGCGTCGTGCCAGTTCGGCGTCGCCGTCGGACTGAGCCCGCGCCAGTACACGATCCGCGCGTTGTTGAGATCCCACGGCACGAAGGACCACTTGCCCGTCGCGGCGTCGTGGACGAGGTAGCTGCCCGAGTCGTCGATCCCCGACCAGCTGACGAGGATCGCGACCGCGTACATGCGGACCAGGCGATCGACGTCGAAGTGCCCCGCGAGCCAGGCGGGGAACTCGTGCTCCGGCGTCCGGTTGAGCTCGCGGAGGAACGTCCAGAGGTCGTCCCACGGCTGCGTCTCGTTCGTCTCCTTCTCCCACTGGCCCTGGTACGAGGCGGGAGGCGAGAGCTTCATCTCGCAGTCGCGGAGGCCGCAGCGGTAGGTCGTGGAGTCCGCGTCGAAGCCGTGATCGCGGAGGAAGTGCTTGTCGTCCGCCTCCTGCACCTCGACGTAGACGCCCTGGTGCTCCCCGTTCACGTCGAGCGTGATGAAGCGCCACCGCGGCGAGCGGACGCCGGCGCCCAGCAGGAGGCCGTAGCAGAACGGGTCGGAGAGGTAGCCGCCGTCGAGGTACTCGGCGAGGTAGTTGCGCGTCCGGGTGGGCCAGGATCCCGTCCCGGGCGCGCCGTCGTGGGTCTCGCCGCTCGTGGGGTGGCGCGTCTTCCAGCTGTGCTTCGGGTGCTCGCGCGCGCCGTCTCCGCGCTGCCGCAGCTCGACGTCGTACCAGGTGCCGCCGAGGTACAGCCGCCCCGGCGCGTACACCTTGCTCCACAGCTGGTAGACGATGTCCGCCGTCGACTGCGGGAACGTGATCGCGAGCGGCTCGACCTTCTGCTGGAGGTCCGGCCAGCTCACCACCTCGGGGACGCGGTCCGTCGGGGTGCCGGGCGTGCCGCAGTCGTTGCACGTCGGCGGGGGCGGATCTCCAGGAGGGGGATCCACCTTCGGGAGGGGCGGGGCGTCGGCGTTGCAGGCGAGGAGCACCGTGGCGAGGAACGCCACGAGGGCGAAGCGAGAGCTCATGCCCAAGGGGCGCTGCAACGCGCGCGCCCCGAGCGCCGGCGTCACGGGCCCGAGTCGCGACCGGGGCTCGAGCGTCGCCCGGCGCAGCCGCGAACGGGGCCGGCCCCGCCCCTCGCGCGACGCGCGTCGAGCGCCACCGGAAGAGGCCTCAGCGCGCGCGCCGGCGCAGACGCCGGAGCGTCTCGCTCACGGCGAGGGCGGCGAACGCGGCGAGCCCGGCGCCCCCGCCGGCGCTGGCGCAGCCACCACCGCGGACGACCGGCCCGCCGGACTGCCAGCTCGAGCCGCCACCTCCGCCCCCGCCGGTTCCGGCGGGCGCCGGCGCGACGTCCTTCGCGATCGTGAACTCGTCGTGGACGACGCCGTCGTGGCGAACGGACTCCACGTGCATCGAGCCGCCGTCGACCGTCACCACCACGTGCTGACCGACCTTCTCCCGGTACGCGGTGAACGGCGCCACCGGCTTCTCGAAGTCGTAGAGCCAGTCGCCCCCGCCGCCGGTCGTCACGTACACCGGCGCGC
This sequence comes from Anaeromyxobacter sp. SG66, assembly GCF_022690805.1. Classification (NCBI taxonomy): domain Bacteria; kingdom Pseudomonadati; phylum Myxococcota; class Myxococcia; order Myxococcales; family Anaeromyxobacteraceae; genus Anaeromyxobacter; species Anaeromyxobacter sp. SG66. Next base: position 1,496 of record NZ_JALCZC010000158.1, on the reverse strand, counting down.
CGGGGCGATCGTACGCGCCCTCCCCGGTCTTCACCGGCGCGCCGTCGCGCGAGGGCCAGGTGCGCTCGTACAGGTGGTTGTGTCCCTGGAAGACGACGTCCACGCCGTACTCCTGGAAGAGCGGCTCGAGCGCGCTCGCCACCTCCGGGAAGGAGCCGTACTTGCCGGTGGCGAGCACCGGGCGGTGGAGCAGCGCGAGCTTCCACGGCGCCTGGGTGGCCGCGAGGTCTTCGCGCAGCCAGGTGACCATCGAGTCCCGCGTGCAGCCCGCGGTCGCGGCGTCCATCGGCGAGAGGCAGTTCGAGTCGAGCGCGACGACGTGCACGTCGCCCCAGTCAAAGGAGTAATAGCGCTCGCCGTCGGGCCCCTCCGGCAGCTCGAGCGCGTCGAGGTAAGGCTGGGCGTAGGGCAGCCGGTACTCGTGGTCGCCCGGCACCGGCCAGAACGTGGTCGAGGCGAGGAGCGCCGCCATCGGGCGGAACACCGCCGGATCCCAGTCCTCCGCCTTCCCGTCGGGATAGGCGTTGTCGCCCACGGTGAGCACCGCCGACACGCCGCGCGCGAGCAGCGCCGCCGTGTTTCCGGCCTGGATCGGGCCCTGGGTGCCGTAGTCGCCGATGACCCCGAGCACCGTCCGCTGGCCCTCGGCCGTGTCGGGCTCGCCGGGCGTGCGGAGGGTGCCCGTGGCGCGAACCGCTCCCTCGAGCTCGACGCGGTAGGAGACGACGCTCGCGGCGGGCAGGCCTTCGAGCCTGACCACGTGGTGCGCCGTGCCGGCGCTCTCCCCCACCACCGTCCCGCCGGCCCCGAGCTCCGCGACCACGCGCACGGCCGCCGGCACGTCGGTGTTCAGCACGACGAGCGAGGCGTGCGGCGCGGTCTGCTGCAGGAAGGGACCGCGCGTGATCGCGGCGGCCGACGCGAGGCCCGGCAGCACGAGCAGGGTGGAGAGGATCAGCCGGGCGAGCTGGCGCAAGCAGGTCTCCTCGTCGGCCCCTTTGCGGCGCCGCGACGTTCGAGTGGGTGGGAGGACCTGGGGAAACAGGGAGGGCACCGCGATCCATCCCGACCCCGCGAGACAGGGCCATGGCGTTCAGCCGATGGGAAAAGCGTTTCCACTCAGCGGAACGTCCTGGGACCGCGCGGCCGCATGCCCGGGCGTCGAGCGGTGGGCACCCCCGTTGCACCGTGAGCGGTCCGTGAAACCGTTCCGTCACTCGCTCGTCACGGTCGCGCTCGCCCTCGCGGCCACCCTGGGGCTCCCCGGCGGCGCGTCCGCGGAGGAGCCCGCACCCCAGCCGGACCCCGCCGCGGGCGCGCCCGACGATGGGCGCGTGGACGCGCCGGCGACCCGCGGGGAGGTGGGCCCGGCGATGGAGCAGGCTTCGGCCACGCCGCCGAGCGAGCAGGCGCCCGCCGGCGGTGCGGAGGCCGTGCCCGGTCCCTCCGTCGTGCCCGCGAGCACCGCCGCCGCCCGGCCCGCGCGCGCGAGGCCG
>NZ_JALCZC010000157.1:0-7332 GCF_022690805.1 Anaeromyxobacter sp. SG66 | reverse complement strand
GCGCTCGCTACCGCGGCGTCCGCAAGAACCTCTTCGACCTACGCCGCGCCTGCGCCATTCAGAACTTCGAGACGATCCAGCGAAAGGCCGCGTGATGAGATCCTTTTCAAACCGGTCGGCGTTCTAGACGTTCCGCAGGGTTGAGATCATCGTGCGGGGCTCATGCGCAACCAGGCCATCCGCCCCTACCGCGTGCACGACTTCGTCTCCTCGTGGAGGCGGGCGGCCGCGAGGCCGTGGTGGACGTCGTGCGGCGTCACCAGCCCGAGCCCGCCGTGGCTGTGCTCGGTGTTGTACCAGCCGAAGAAGTCGGCGCAGTGCGCACGCCCGTCCTCGACGGCGCCGAAGCGTTCCGGGAAGTCGGGCCGGAGTTTCATCGTCTTGAACTGCGACTCGGAGAACGGGTTGTCGTTCGAGACGTGCGGCCGCGAGTGGCTCTTCGTGACGCCCAGGTCGGCGAGCATCAGCGCGACCGGGTTCGAGGTCATAGAGGTGCCACGGTCGGCGTGGACCGTGAGCTGGTCGCGCTGGATGCTTCGCGTTCACAGGTTCGCGGATGATCCGCGGGCCGAGCAGCTTCGCGATGTCCCAGCTCCAGAGCTGGTTCGGGGCGATGGCGAGCAGCTCGGGCGCCTTGTACTTCGGTTGCCGCAGTTGGTCCCGCCGCCCGCGGACCTCCGCGTTCTCAGCGAGGACGCGGTACATGGTGCGCTCCGAGCAGAGATACCGGCCCTCGTCGAGCAGCGTCGCGTAGACCTCGGCGGGCGCGAGCTCCGCAAAGCGGGGCTCGTGCAGGACGTCGAGCACGGCGCGTCGTTCCACAGCGACGAGCGCGCGGTGGCTGCTCCTCTTCGCAGGCGGCGGGCGCGGCTTGAGCGCGCGGCACCTCAAGAACCTGCGCTTCGGGATGGGGCTCACCGACACGCGCATCGGCTAACCGAGCGGCGTGACCGGATCCTCCTGGTCGGCGCCATCGCCGCTGCGCTGCTCACGCTGCTCGGTGCCGCCGGGGAGGCAGTCGGGGAAGACCGGCGGATCAAGGCGAACACCTCGAAGGAGCGGACCCACTCCCAACCAGGGGCTGTTCCACTTCGACTGCCTGCCTGGCATGCGCGCAGAGCGCGCGCGACCGCTGATGCAGACGTTCGACGAACTCGTTCGCCAGCAGGCCACGTTCGTGAAGTCTTCGGCCTCATGCGAGGGGATGGCTCAGGCACTCGTGAGCAGTCGGATGCGAGTGTCTCAGATGCGTATTCCATGATTGCCGCAGGGAGCCGTCGCGCCCGTCACGTACTTCGCAACGAAGGGTTGGTCCGGGGTCGTGGACATGGGCGCCGGTTCCTTGACCATCAAGGCCGTCGCCGCGAAGCCGGGAACGTCGCCCCAGGAGTACGACGTGAACGGCGCGTTCACCGCAACCCTGGTCGCGTATCCGAGCGGTGCCTCGACGGACACCGTCACGATCGACATCACGTTCTGAAGAGACGACGGCAGCGGCGGCGAGGCGGGCCATCATCGCGTGGCGTGGCTGCTTTTCGGGGGTGTAGCCGAGTCGCGACCTGACTCTCCCTCACCCCAGCCGCCCCAAGAGCCGCAGGAGCCCGTCCACGATCGTGATCGGGTGGGGCGGGCAGCCGGGGACGAAGAGGTCCACCGGGATCCCAGCGAGCGCCGCCTCGGCGCCGCCGCTCACCACGGGGCTCTCCCGGAACACGCCGCCCGAGATGGCGCAGGCGCCGACCGCGATGACGAGCCGCGGGGCGGGGACCGCCTCGTAGGTCTTCCGGAGCGCGAGCAGCATGTTCTCGGAGACCGGGCCGGTCACGACGATCCCGTCGGCGTGGCGGGGCGAGGCGACGAACTGCACGCCGAAGCGGCCCAGGTCGAACTGGATGTTGCCGGTCGCGTTGAGCTCGGCCTCGCAGCCGTTGCAGCCCGCGGCCGACACCTGCCGGAGCTTGAGCGAGCGGCCGAGGACGCGGCGCATCTCGCCGTCGAGCGCCGCCGCGAGCACGGGCTCGTCGCCGCGGACGACGAGCGCCTCGCGCGCGCGCGCGGCGAGCCGGTGGTCGTCCGTGAAGCGGATCGCCCCGGGCGGGCAAGCCGCGGCGCAGTCGCCGCAGAAGACGCACCGGCCGAGGTCCACCGCCATCGACGCCGTCCCCGGCGCGAGGATCGCCTCGGTCGGGCAGATCTCCGCGCACGCGGTGCACCCGTCGGTGCAGCGGGACGGATCGACGGCGGGGCGCCCCCGGAACCGCGCCGGGAACTTCGGCGGGCCGTCCGGGAACGCGACCGTCTGGCGGCCGTAGCCGAGCCTGAACTTGAGGATGTCGATCACAGGTCGTGCCCCGCGTAGGAGAGGTTGAAGCTCTTGTTGCAGAGCGGGAAGTCCGAGATCTGTCCGTCCCGGAGCGCCATCGCGAGCCCGAACCAGTTGTGGAACGAGGGGTCCTTCACCTTGTAGCGGGCGAGGCGTCCGGCCTCGTCCGTCACGGCGACGTGCGCGATCTCGCCGCGCCAGCCCTCCACCATCGAGACCACCAGCGACCCGGGCGCGAGCGGGCCGAGCGGATCGCGCGCGCCGCCCTCGGGGAGGTTCTCGAGCTGGCTCGCGACGAACGCCGCGCTCCGCTCGCCCTCGAGGAGCCGGATCCAGGCGCGCGCGAACACGTCCCCGGTGTCCGCGGTGACCACCGGGACGTGGACGAACCGGAAGATGCCGAACGCGTGGTCGCGCCGCACGTCGCGGTCCACGCCGCTCGCCCGCGCCGCCGGCCCCACGAGCCCGAGGGCCAGGGCCGTCTCGCGCGACACCGCGCCGGTGCCCTCGAGCCGGGCGCGCACCGAGGGCGACTCGAAGAAGAGCCCGGCCGCGCGGCGCGACTTCTCCCAGGCCCCGCGCACCCGCGCGGCGATCGCCTGCGCCTCCGCGGCGCCGAGGTCGTGGCGCACGCCGCCCGGGACGAGCAGGCCGCGACCGAAGCGGTTCCCGCAGAGCTCCGCGGTCGCGTTCAGGAACTCGGCCCGCAGCGCGCCGCAGTACGAGGCCGTCGGGAGGAAGCCGACGTCCCCCGCGAGCGCGCCGAGATCGCCCACGTGGTTCGCGAGCCGCTCGAGCTCGAGGGCCACGCCGCGGAGCGCCATCGCCCGGGCGGGCGGGGGCCGCCCGGCGAGCGACTCGAGCGCCTTGACGTACGCGAGCCCGTGGCCGACCGAGGTGTCGCCGGCGATCGACTCGGCGAGCGCGAGGGAGCGGCGGTCGGGGCCGCCCTGGAGCAGCGGCTCGACGCCGCGGTGCTGGTAGCCGAGCACGATCTCGAGGTGGAACACCTGCTCGCCGTGGCACTGGAAGCGGAAGTGCCCGGGCTCGATGATCCCGGCGTGCACCGGGCCGACCGCGACCTCGTGCACCTCCTCGCCCTCCACGGCGAAGAACGGGTACTCGCCCGGGATCGTCGCGCGAGGATCGCGCCGGCCGAACGCGTCGCGCACCGGGCGCAGCGGCGGCTCGAACCTGAGCGGCTTCAGCCAGGGGTGCCCCTCGGGGCGGACGCCGTACTGCTCCGCGAGCTCGCGCTCGAACCCCTGCGCAGCGGGGACCTCGGCCGAGAGCGCCGGGTAGGCGCCGTCGACCAGCGTGGAGAGGAGCGCGAGCCGACCCTCGGGATCGTCGGCGAGCACGGCCGTCAGGAGCACGCGGCCCTCGGCGGGGCGCCCGAAGAGGGCGGCGAGCCGGCCGCCGCCCGCGAGGGCCTCGAGGACGATCGCGCGGAAGCGCGAGACGGGGTGCACGGGCACGGCGCGGGCGTCCACCGCCTCGCCGTTCCAGGTCTCGAGGAGGTCGCTCGCGCGGGGGCGGACGTCGTGAATGGGTCCGGTCATGTTCAGTCCCAGCGGCCGCCGACGAGCTGCGCCGCGGCACCGAAGAGATCCCTGAGCCCCTGGGGCAGGAAGAGCCCGAGCAGGAGGACGAGCACCATGAGGGCGAAGGGCGGGGCGGCGGTGAGCCAGCTGTCGTCCGTCCCGGGCACCCGCGGCGCATCCCCCGGGTCGCCCTGCACCACCGCGAGGACGGTGGTCGCCATGCCGATGAAGATGACCGCGAGGAGCGCCAGGAAGAGCCCGCCGACCACGAAGCGGCCGGCCCCGAAGGCGCCGTTCAGGATGGCGAACTCGCTGAAGAACGGGGAGAAGGGCGGCGAGCCGGTGATGGCGAGGAACCCGGCGAGGAAGAGCGGCCCCGACACCGGGAGCCGGCGCGCGGCGCCGCGGACCTCGTCGGTGGTCTTCGCCCCGAACGCGCGGTGGATGTTGCCGGCGGAGAGGAACAGGACGCCCTTCGTGAGGCCGTTGTTCATCGAGTGGAAGAACGCGCCGCCCGCCGCGCCGCCGCCGAGGCCGATGCCGAGGGCGAGGATGCCCATGTGCTCGACGCTCGAGTACGCGAGCATCCGCTTGAAGTCGCGCTGCCCCACGACGAACACGGCGGCGAGCGCGATGGAGAGCAGGCCGAGGCCGACGAGCGCGTCGCGCGCGAACGCCTCGTCGCCCGCGGCGCGGGTCACCTGGAAGACGCGGGCGATGGAGAGGAACGCGAAGTTCGTGAGGCCGCCGGCGAGGAGGGCGCCGAGGAGCCCGGGCGCCTCGCCGTAGGCGTCGGGCTTCCAGGAGTGGAGGGGCGCGAGGCCCATCTTCGTCCCGTAGCCGACGAGGAGCAGGACGAAGGCCGCGCGCACCCACGGCCGCGACAGGGACGGCCCCGCGGCGATGAGGTCGTCGAGGAGGAGCGAGCGGGGTCCCCCGGCCCCGGCGCCGGACAGCGCGAGGAAGAACGTGCCGAGCAGCGCGAGCGCGATGCCGAGCGAGCAGATGAGGAGGTACTTCCAGGTCGCCTCGAGCGAGCGCGCGTTGTGGTTGAAGTAGATGAGCGGCGCGCTCGCCAGCGTGGTCGCCTCGATGGCGACCCACGAGAGGCCGAGGTGGTGCGAGAGCGCGACGACGGTCATCGCGGCGAGGAGGAGCAGGAGACCGCCCACGAAGATCCGGTTGTCGCGGTCGGCACGCCGGGCGAGGTAGCCCTGCGCGTAGATGGCGGCGGCGAGGAAGAGGGCGGTCACCGTGAGGAGCGTCACCTTCGCCATGGGGTCGAAGGCGAGCCACGCGCCGGCGCGGGCGGGCGGCGGCGAGGCGAACAGGGCGGCCACCCCGGCGGCGTGAAGGAGCGCGCCCGCGAGGAGCACCAGCGGCCGGCGGCGGTTCGAGGGGACGAGGAGCGCGACGGGCGCGAGCGCGAGCGGGGCGAGGATGACGAAGAGCATGGCGCGCCCTAATCCTTCAGCGCCGAGAGCTTCTCGGTGTCGAGCGAGGAGAACTCGCGGTTGATGTGGAACATGACGATGCCCATCACGAACACCGCCGCGAAGAGGTCGAGGAGGACGCCCGCCTCGACCATGACCGGCATGACGTCGGAGAGCAGCAGCCCGAAGACGTAGACCCCGTTCTCGAGGACGAGGAACCCGAGCACCTGGCTCACCGCCTTCTTGCGGGTGACGACGAGGAGGAGCCCGGTCCAGACCGTGGAGAGCGCGGTCGGCACGAGGAAGCCGTGGGCGCCGGCGTCGGGGAGCGGCAGCCGGCTCGAGAACGCGAAGGCGAGCGCGACGCCCACCGCGCCGAGCACCATCGAGGGGACGAAGCCGATGACGGGCTCCATCTCGCGGCGGATCGACGCCTCGCGGATCGCCCGGAACATCAGCCAGGGGATGAAGAACCCCTTGATGGCGAGCGCGCCGCCGGCGAGGAGGACCGCGTGGCCGAGGTTGTGAGACTCGCGGACGAGGAGGAGCGGGAGCGCCGCGAGGAGCGCGCCCTGGATCGCGACGGTGCGGATCGCGGCGCCGAGGCGGCTCGAGGCGAGCAGGAACAGGTCGATGACGACGACCAGGACGAAGACGAGATCGACGAACGAGGCCATCGCGGTCACCGGAGGAGGAGGACGAGCGCGAACACGGAGAGGACCGACGCGCCCACGAGGAGCTGCGGGACGCGCACGATGCGCAGCCGCGCCATCACGGACTCGACGACGCCGACGCCCACCGCGAAGCAGAGGACGCCCAGGAAGAACAGCGCCTCCGAGGCGAGCGCGCCGTCGCCGCGGCCGAGGACGAGGCGGGAGAGGATCGCCCCGAAGAGGAAGAGCTTCAGGGACGCGCCGTACAGGATGAAGGCGAGGTCGGGCCCGCCGTGGTCGAGCACCATCACCTCGTGGATCATCGTGAGCTCGAGGTGCGTGTTCGGGTCGTCCACCGGGATGCGCGAGTTCTCGGCGAGGGCGATGACGAACACCGCGATGGCGGCGAGGAGCAGCGCCGGGCCGGCGGAGCCCCACGCCCCCGGGAGCGCCGGGCCGAGCATGCCGGAGAGCGAGAGGGTGCCCGTCGCGCGCGCCAGCACGAGCAGGCACAGGAAGAGGGCCGGCTCGGCGAGGCTCGCGAACGTGACCTCGCGCGCGGCGCCCATCCCCTCGAACGCGGAGCCGGTGTCGAGCGCCGCGAGGGCGGTCGCGAAGCGCGCGAGGCCGAGCAGGTACGCGAACAGGACGAAGTCCCCCGCGAAGGAGAGCGCCGCGGGCGCGCCGCCCATCGAGAGGAGGAGCCCGGCCGACGCCACGGCGGCGAGCCCGACGATCGGGCCCGCGCGGAACACCCAGGTCGTGGTCCGGCTGTAGACCGCGCCCTTGCGCAGGAGCTTCGCGAGATCGAGGTAGGGCTGCAGCAGCGGAGGTCCGACGCGCCCCGCGAAGATCGACTTCGTGCGGTTCACGACGCCGAGGAGGAGAGGGGGCAGCGCGAGGAGCGCGGCGAGGTGCAGCACGGTGCGCAGGAGGAGCATGGGCGTGTTCACCAGCCGAATCCCCAGGCGAGGATCGCGAGCAGCGTCGCGAGGACGAGCAGCACCTGGAACTGGATGCGGCGCAGGAAGAGGAGGTGAGCCCGCGCGGCGAGCCACCGGAAGCCGCGCGCGGCGGGGGCGAGCGCGAGATCGAGGACCGTGTCCGGCACCTCGGTGTGGAACGCGGCGCGGGCCGGGAACGCCCCGCCGAGGCGCGGCGCGGCGCCGCGCGGGAAGATCGCCCACGAGAAGCGGCGGACGAGCAGCTCGGCGAAGGACGAGCCGGTGTACTGCGCGCGCGGGAGCGGGCCAGAGAAGGCGCAGCCCCAGGTCTCGACGTCGGGGGCGCGCGGCGCCCCGAGGCGACGGCGGAGGAGGACCAGGCCTGCCGTCGCGACGAGGAGCGCGGCCGCGGCGACGCTCACCCGCGAGGCGCCC
>NZ_JALCZC010000156.1:0-7642 GCF_022690805.1 Anaeromyxobacter sp. SG66 | reverse complement strand
CCCCGGGCTCGCCCGCGCCGGGGGCGGACCCGGCGGCCTGGCCGGCGGCGGCGAGTCGGCGCCGGAACGCGAGCGCGGCGGCCGGCTCCTCCCGCGCGCCCCCGGCGGCCGCCGCGACCGACCCGCGGAGCACGTCGACGGAGCGGAGGAGGAGCGTGACGAGCGCGTCGGTGACGCCGAGGTTCCGCCCTCGAAGCCGCTCGAGCACGTCCTCGAGGTCGTGCGCGAGCTCGCGGACGCCGTCGAAGCCGACGAGCGCGGCCCCGCCCTTCACGGTGTGCGCGTCCCGGAAGAGCGCGTGCAGGATGGCCTCGTCGCCGGGCCGTGCCTCGAGGGCGACGAGCGCCTGCTCCATGCGCCCGAACGTCTCCTCCGCCTCCGCGAGGAACGTCTGCACGAGCAGCTCGCGATCGATGCCGAGTTCGTCCATGTCGCCTCCGCCGTTCACAGCTGCCGCACCCAGGCGGTGCCCTCGTCCGCGAAGAAGATCAGCTTGCGCCCCCGCGCGCCGCCGACGTCCTGGTCGAGCACCGGGATGCGGGCCTCCCCGAGGAGGCGCAGGGCGAGCTCGACGTTCTCCTCGCCGAGGTTGCGGGAGCCGCGGAACGCGCCGATGACGCTCGCGCCGCCGAACACCTTCGCGACGAGCGCGGCGCGCGCCGCCCCGGCCCGGACGACCGCGTCCACGAGCTCGGGCACCGCTACGTTGCCGAAGCGGACCGAGCGCTCGCGCCCCACCGGGTGCGGAAGGAGGAAGTGGTTCATGCCGCCGACCCCGCTCGCGGGATCGTGCAGGCACACCGCCACGCACGAGCCGAGCACGGTGGTGATGGCCGTGCGCGTGGCGGCGGTCGCGAGCTGGCCGGCGTGCAGGTAGACCTGGGCGCGGCCGGCGAGGTCGGGCGCGGCGGCGTTCGGCCGCTCGGGGAGGGTGGCGGTGCGAGCGGTCACGCGCCTCGCGGCCTCAGGCGCGCAGCGCGAGCGCGAGCCCGGCGTGCGTGGAGAGGAGGTCGAACACGGCGTGGTCCTGCTCGTCGAGGATCGGCTTGTGGCCGAGGAGCCGCCAGATGGCGAGCGCGCCGACGGTCGCGTCCCCGGCGCGCAGCGGGATGCAGGCGGAGAGCTCCGGATCGCAGGGCTCGGGGGCGGGATCGCGGCCCGCGATCCACGCGGCGCCGGACGCGGCGGCCCGGCCGATGATCCCCTCGCCGACCGCGACGGTGTGGATCGGCCCGGGGTCCACCCCGAACGCCTTCAGCAGATCGAGCGAGTCGCCGCGCCGCTCGAAGAGCGCGAGCTCCTCCGACCCCACCACGTTGATGACGATCTCCTGCACCGCCGCGACGACGTCCGCGCGCGAGCGGCCGCCGTGCAGCCGCTCCAGCGCGACGAAGAGCTGCGCGAGCTCGGTGGTGCGCTCCTGCGCGGCGACGTAGTCGTCGGAGAGCCTCCGCTGCTCGGCCTCGAGCTCCTCCACCCGTGCGCGGAGCCGGTCGCGCTCCGCGTTCGCGTGCGCGATGGCCTCGTGCGCCAGCGCGAGCTCGCTCGTGAGCCGCCGCCGCTCGTGCTCGCCCGGGTCGGAGGGCGCACCCCGACCCGGCACGGGCGTCGTCGCCTCGGAGGCGAGCCGCTGCTGCTCGGAGCGGAGCGAGGTGATCACCTCGCGCAGGCGCTCGCTCATCTTCTGGAGGTCCTGGCCCGCGGCGGCGGGCGGCGGGGGAGGGGTCCGGTCGCGCGGATCGGCCATGGCGTCGCTCGCTACTGCCCGAGGCAGCTGCGCACCTTGGCGAGCAGCTCGAGGCCGTTGATGGGCTTCGTGACGTAGTCGTTGCAACCGCTCGCGTAGCCGGACTCGACGCTCGCGAGCTCGCCGCGCGTCGTGACCATGATGACCGGGATCTCGCGCGTGTCGGGCTGCTGGCGCAGCTTCCGGCAGGCCTCGAAGCCGTCCATGCGCGGCATCACCACGTCCATCAGGATGAGGTCCGGGCGCTCCGAGATCGCCTTCTCCACGCCCTCCGCGCCGTCCTTGGCGGTGACGACGTCGTAGGCGTCCTTCGACAGGATCATCCGCTCCATGAGGAGCACCGTGGACGAGTCGTCGACGAGCAGGATCTTCTTCCGGTCCATCACGGCGGCCTCCTCGGAGCTGCGAGCACCCGCCGAGGTGCAAGCGCGGCACCACTGCGCAGGGTGGGTGCGACGCGTACGCGCTCGCCAGCGGCGCCGCCCAGGGCCCGCCGCGCTGGCCTGCCCTTTTCCCGAGGATCCGCGCGCGCCTGCGCCCGCGCCGCCGAGCCGAGCGCACGATATCGACGTACCGTGAACGGGCGCGACGTCTCGCCCGCGCGCGACAGCCGGAGGACCCGGGCTCGCGGGTGTCCCGAGCCCCGGGTAGGGGAAGCCCGGGGCGCTCCGCCGCGGCGTGGCGCGGGCGGCGGGCGCGCGGGAGACCGGCGGACGGAGCGCGGACGTGCGGCGGACGCAAACAGCCCAGGATCACGCGCAGATGCTCCGGCGCGGACCCTGCTCGGGCGCACCGCATGACCCCGATCTCCCTCGCCGTCGCCGCCGCGCTCGTCGCGGCAACCCCGCGTGCCCCCTCCACCCTCGATCCCGCGCCCGCGCGCGCGGGCCCCGCCGACGCTGCGGCCGCGGCCGACGCCGAGGCGCTCCGGGCGCTCGCGGTCCTCTCCTCGGGAGAGCCCGCCATCGCGGAGGTGCAGGCCGCCGCCGCGCAGGCGGCGGACTCCGAGGCGCCCGGCGCCGTGGGGTTCGCCCGGCGTGCGCGCCTCGCCGCGCTGCTGCCGCGCCTGACCGCCGAGTACCAGCGCGACGAGCGCAGTCACCGCGTCGTCGGCCTGCAGGGCTCGGGCGAGGTGGACTACCTGCGGCTCGCGCCGGGCTTCGCCGTCACGCTCCGCGCGACGTGGGACCTGGGCGGCCTCGTCGCCGCGACGGGCGAGGTCGCCGCTGCCGCCGAGGCGACGGCCCGCGCCCGTGCCCGGGCGGAGGCGGTGAAGCGCGCCACCACCCTCTACTACGAGCGGCAGCGCCTCCGGCTCTCGCTGCTCCTCGACCCGCCCGGCAGCGCGCTCACGCGCGCGCAGGCCGAGCTCGAGATCGATCGGCTCGGCGCCGAGCTCGCGGCGATCGCCGGCGCCCGCGGCGTGCGGGGGCGGCCGTGAGGCGCGCCGCCATCCTGCTGCTCGCCGCCGCCTGCGGCCTCCCCGAGCCCGCCCCGTTCGTGCGCGTGGAGAGCGTCGCGCCCGAGGGCTCGGGCGTCGCCCCGGAGGCGGTCGTGGCGGAGATCCGCTTCACCGCGCCCATCGCGCCCGAGGGCATCCTCGACGGCGAACGGCTCGCGCTCGTCCCCGCGGCCGACCTGCGCGAGGCGCTCGAGGCCGTCGAGTCGGACGCGGGCGCCGCGGCGCTCGCCTCGCGCGTCCCGGCGGCGGTCGCGCTCACCGACGGAGGGCGTCGGGCGATGCTCACGCCCGGCGCGCCGCTGCGCGCGCTCGCCCCTTACGTGCTCGTGCTGTCGTCGCGCGTGCACGCCGCGGACGGCCGGCCGGTGCTGGACGCCGAGGGCCGCCGCCGGCCGTCCGTGGGGGCCTTCGAGACGGCGCGCGCGGCCGGTCCGCCGCCGCGGCCGGTCCTCACCGAGGTGAGGGCGGACGCGGCGACGCCCGAGGCGGGCGGCGAGTACGTGGAGATCGCGAACCGCGGGGAGGGCGTGCTCGATCTCCTCGGCTGGCGCCTCGCGAAGCGCTCGGCGACCGGGGCGCTGTCCTCGTGCGTGGTGAGCGCGCGGCCCGAGGACGCGCTCGCGCCGGGCGCGATCGCGCTCGTCGCGGGTGGCGCGTACGACGGGCGGTACGCGCTGCCCCCCGGAACGCCCGTGGTCAGCTGCGGAGCGACCGCGCTCCTCGGCGGGATCGCCAACGATCGGCCGCCGGAGCTCTTGCTCCTCGATCCCTCCGGCGCGGTCGCCTCCACGTTCGGCGCGGGCGGGGCGGCGCCGCTCTGCCCCGCGGCGGCGGTCCGCGTCGACGTGGACGGGCCGGACGTCGCGGAGAACCTGGCCTGCGCCGAGGGGGAGGGGACGCCCGGCGAGTGAGCCGGAGCCTGGACCCGGGTCAGCGGGCGTTGTCGACGATCCACTTCCCGAGGAGCTCGTCCTTCAGGAGGTAGCCGTCGGCGCCGCACTCGGTCACGAGCTTCTCGACCTTCTGCTTGTCCTCGCCCGAGCAGAAGACGACCTTGATCGAGCGGAACATCTCGTTCTTCTTCACGAAGCGGCAGAACTGCGCGCCGTCCACCTTCGGCATGTTGATGTCGAGGAGGATGAGGTCGGGCCGGGTCTGGCGCTTCAGGATGATCGAGGTCGCCTTCTCCGCGTCCGGCGCGTACTGGATCTCGAAGCCCTTGGCCTCGAGCTCCTCCTTCAGCAGCCGCGCGACGATCTCGGAGTCGTCCACGATGAGCACGCGGCGGCGCGCCTCGAGCGCGGCGGTGAAGCGGCGCGGCAGGTCCTCCGGCGGGGAGGACGGGACGGCGCCGTCGAGCTTCAGCTCCGCGGCCTTCTGCGCGAGCTCCTCCTGCGTCCCGTCGCCGACGAGCAGGGCGCGCCCGCGGAAGCCCCGGTCGCGCAGGAGCGGCGGCGCCTGCTTCGCGCGCACCGCATCGACGAGCAGCGCCGCGGCGTTTCCCGCCTCGGCGACGAGCGCGTGCGGCTCGCGCTCGAGCACCACCTGGTGCCCGGCGGCCTCGAGGGCCATGCCGGTCACATGTAGGACGATCTCGCTCTCGCAGCAGATGAGGACCTTCACGTCGCCCCTCTCCCGGTGAATCAAAATAGCACCGATCTTGCCCGGTCGTCCCGGGCTCGCGGATAATCCGCGCCCGATGGCCGAGCCGAAGGAAGCGCAGCAAGCCGAGTCCGGCGCCCAGGCGTCCGCGCCGGAGGCGTGGTTCTTCTGCCTGAGGCTCCTCGGCGGCCGCTACGCGTTCGAGGCCCCGCTCGTCACCGAGGTGGTCCGCCTCGGTCCGCTCACGCGGCTCCCGGCCGCGCCGGCGTTCCTCCCCGGCGTGTTCACCCACCGCGGCGAGGTCCTGCCGGTGCTCGACATCGCCCAGCTCGTCGGCCAGGGGTCGGTGTCGCTCCGCCCGAGCACGCGCGCCGCGATCGTCCATTGCGGCCCGTGGAAGGTGGCGGTGGTGAGCGACTCGGTCGAGGGGCTCGTCGCGATCCCGCGCCGCCAGCTCGAGCCGCCGCCGGCCGAGTCGAGCGGCGTCGCCGAGTTCCTCTCCGCCGTCGGCCGCGACCGCGCGGGCGCCATCGCGATCCTCGATCTGCCGCGCCTCGTCGAGACCGCCCGGGCGCGCGCCGTGCCAGCGGGGAGCGCCGCGGCGTGACCGGCCCGACGAGCGAGCTCGTCCTGTTCCAGGTCGGCCCGCGCACCTTCGCGGCGGTCGTGCACGACGCCATCCGCATCGGCAGCGTGCGGGACGTGCCCGCGGAGGACCTCGTCCTCGAGACGGCGCTCGGCGCGCCGCGCGCCTGCACGCGCGGCATCGTCGTCGCGAGCCACGACGAGGCCGTGGAGCGGACCCTGGTGGTCGATCAGGTGATCGGCACCCGGAGCGTGCCGGAGGTGCAGGTGCAGCCGCTCCCCGCCTTCGCCGCCGCCTGCCTCACCTCCGGCGCCGTCACGGGCTTCGTGCTCCTCGACGGCGACCCCGTCCTCCTCGTCGACCTCCCCACCCTCGTCCGCGAGCACGCCACCTCCGCCGCGCCCGTGTGACGCCTCCCCCGGAGCAGCCATGAGCACCCGCGATCCGTTCGACGTCCAGCAGAAGCCGAAGGCCCGCGCGGCCGCGCCGCGCGCGGCGGCGGCGAAGAGGCGGAACACCGTCGTCGGCGCCGACGCCGCCCGCATCGCCGTGGTCCTCCGCGGCTTCGCCGAGGGGAACTACGACGGCCGCGTGGACGCCGGGGCGATCGACGATCCCGGCCTGCGCGCCATCGCCGAGGCGGTGAACGGGGCCGCGAGCGCGGTCGTCGAGGACCTTCGCCAGGCGCACCAGCGCGTGCAGATCGTGACGGCCGGCATCGACGAGGCCATCGAGGCGATGATCCGCCTCGTCATCCAGGGCGACCTCTCGGGCTCGCTCCGCGCCGGCTCGACCGACTCCGCGCTCACGCCGCTCATCGCCGGCATCGGCCAGGTGATGGAGACGCTGAAGAAGTTCGTCACCGAGACGCGCGAGGCGGCGATGCAGCTGTCGACCAGCTCCGCGGAGGTGCTCGCGGCGGCGACGCAGAACGAGTCCTCGACGAGCGCGCAGGCGTCGGCCATCCACGAGACGACCGCGACGATGGAGGAGCTGAAGGGCGCCTCGCACCAGATCGCCGAGAACGCGCAGATGGTGGCCGCGATCGCCGAGCAGACCCTCTCCGGCGCGAAGCAGGGCGAGGGCGCCATCAAGGCGTTCATGGGCTCGATGGAGAAGGTCCGCCACAACGCCGTCGAGGTGGACGACGCGATCGCGAAGCTCTCCAAGCGGGTCGAGCGCATCGGCACGGTCGTCGAGGTCATCGACGAGATCGCGGACCGCTCGGACCTCCTCGCCCTGAACGCCGCCCTCGAGGGGGCCAAGGCGGGCGAGGCGGGTCGCGGGTTCTCCATCGTTGCCGCCGAGATGCGCCGCCTCGCGGAGAACGTCCTCGAGTCGACGAAGGAGATCAAGAACCTCATCACGGAGATCCGCGAGGCGACGCACGCCGCCAAGGAGGCGTCGGACGGGAACAAGCGCGAGGCCTCCGAGGGCGAGAAGCTCGGCGGCAACGCCATGGCGAGCGTCTCGGGCATCCTCTCCGGCATCCAGGAGACGAGCGACGCCGCCCGCGTGATCCACCTCGCGACGCAGCAGCAGCGCACGGCGACCGAGCAGGTCGTGCAGTCGATGTCGGAGATCGAGGAGGTCACCCGCCAGGCGCAGGCCGGGTCGAAGCAGGCGACCGGCGCGGCCTCCGAGCTCACGAAGCTCGCCGAGCGCCTCGCAGAGCTCGTGAAGCGCTTCAAGGTGGAGTAGCCCAAGGGCCGCTCAGGGAAAGGCACGCCGCGAGCCGCGCATGGGCGTCTCCGAAGAGATCCGCAAGAAGCTCCTCCCCCGCTTCCGCGAGACGACCGCGGACCGGGTGGAGAAGATCTCGGGCGCGCTGCTCGAGCTCGAGCGCGGCGCCGGGACGCCGGAGGCGCTCGACGAGCTCGCGCGCGAGCTGCACACGCTGAAGGGCGAGGCCCGCATGATGGGCTTCGTCGGCATCTCCAGCGTGGTGCACGCGGCGGAGGACCTGCTCAAGGCGCTCCCCAAGGACAGCCCCGGCGAGCGGCTCGACGCGCTCCTCAGGGCGTGCGGCGCGATCGTGCCGATGCTCGACGCGCCCGCGGAGGGCGGGGACGCGGCCGGGAAGCTCGCGGAGTCCCTGCGCGCGCTCATCGCCGGACCGCGGGGCGCGCCGGAGGGCGCTGCGGAGGCCTCGACGGTGGCGGCGTCGCCCGCGCCCGGGCCGTCGCCTTCGCCCGCGGGCGCGACCGCGACGACCTCGACCTCGACCTCGACCGCGACCGCGAGC
>NZ_JALCZC010000155.1:0-7858 GCF_022690805.1 Anaeromyxobacter sp. SG66 | reverse complement strand
CTGGAGCGCCCCGGCGCGGAGGGCCTCGCGAGCCCCGCCCGGCGCCGTCGCCGCGACCCGCAGGAGCAGCTCCACCCGGGCGAGCGCGACCGGGCTCGCCGGGCGCCCCTCGGAGGCGAACACCTCGGCCGCCCGCCCGCGCAGCGCGCGCGCCGCCGTCCGGAGCTCCTGCTCGGCCTCGCGCAGCGCAGCCGCCCCCTGCCCGGCGAGCGCGCGGCGCTGCCCGGCGCGGAGCCGATCGCCCGCCTCGAGCAGCGCCTCGATCTCGGGCCCCCGCTCGCGGGCGACGCGGTTCAGGACCCAGGCCAGGCCGACCGGACGGCGGACCTTGCGGAGCGCGGCCGCCCCCGCGGCGTCCCCGCGCTCGGCGAGGGCGCGCGCGAGCGCGTCCCGCTCGGCGGTGAACCGCGACGGCGACGTCGCGAGGAGCCTGCCCACCTCCTCACCGCCGGGGAGACCGCCCTCGCCTGCGCGGCGGCGGGCCATGGGCTAGCGGCCGCGCAGGACGGCGACCGAGCCGGGCACGCCGGGCATGAGGGTCACCGACTCGACGAGCGAGATCTGGTGGAAGATTCCCTCCCGTCCGTCGTAGGCCGCGGCGAGCTCCTGGCCGACGATGATGCGCGGACCGGACGCTGTCCGCATCACGACCACCGCGCCGTCCTCGAGCACGGGTGCCTTCACGATGCCCCCCGCGAACGCGGGCTGGAGCTGCTGGTACGGCGTGAGGGCGGTGCCCGGGTAGGGGCGCAGGAGCTGGTAGAAGCGGCCCGGCGAGACCGCCACCGCGTAGGGTCCGTGCCGGCCCGCCGCGTCGAGCCGGGCGAGGGCACCGAGCAGGTCGTCCGCGGTCCGGGAGGGATCGCTCCAGTCGCCCGCCGGCAGCTCGACCGCGCCCTCGTGGCCGAGGAGCCCGCGCACGCCTGCGCGCGGCAGCCCCTCGAAGACGATCCGATCCTCGGCGCGCGCGATCTGCCGCGCCGCCTCGGACGCCTCGGAGAGGACGAGCGGCTCGCCGCAGGCGACGTCCGCCTCGATCGCGCGCGCGCCCAGCGCGAAGGTGCGGTGGATGACCGGGAGCGGGCGCACCTTCGGCACGTGGACGTGGGCGCCCTCCGGCTCCTCACCGAGGGGCAGGTCCTCCGCGACGCCGGCGCGCGCGCCGAACCCGATCGGCCCCACCACCTCGAGGAGCCGCCGGCCGGCCCGCACCTCGTCCGCGGCACCCCGCGCCACGGCGTCGATGCGATCCCAGACCTCCTGCTCGAACGGGGCGCTCTCTCGATCCTGCCAGCTGGTCATCGCTTCCCCTTCTCGCGCGGCGCCTCGCCGCCCGCCTCGGCGGAGGTCTTCGCCGCGTCCTCCTCGGTCACGATCGGTCCGGCGTGGCCGGTGTGCTCCTTCAGCATCCGGGCGAACGCGAGGTCGTGGCGGCGGATCCACTCGAGGATCATCGAGGCGTGCTCCTTCTCCTCGTCGCGGTTGTGCGCGAGGATCTCGCGGAGCTCCGGGTCCTCGATCGCGTCGACCCGCTGCTGGTACCAGTCGATCGCCTCGAGCTCCTCCTGGAGCGAGACGAGCGCCCGGTGAAGGTCCTTCGTGCGAGCGGACAGGAGCTCCTCCCGCTCGTGCCATCCCTGCGATGCGCCGGCCATCCTGCACGAGTGCGCAGCCGGGGCGGCGGCGCCAAGCCCCGGGCCGTTCGGCACCGCGTCCGGGGGGCCATACGGACAGTGGACGATAGACGCCCCGCGCCGCCGCGAGAGGATCCGACCCGCGGCGGGAAGCGAGTTCCTTGGCGAGCGGTTCCATGGCATGAGTCCTCCCGTGGAGAGCCCTGCCGACTTCCTCGCCCGATGGCAGTACACCGGCCTGTTCGCGGTGATCTTCGTGGAGGAGGCCGGGGTCCCGCTGCCGCTGCCGGGAGATCTGTTCATCGCCGCGATGGGGTTCCTCGCGCACGGCGGGCGCGCCGCGTTCGCGCCCACCGCCGCGGTCGTCACGACGGCGACCGTCCTTGGCGCGGCCCTCCTCTACCTCGTGTCGCGCCACGCGGGCCGCCCGCTCCTGGTCCGCCTCGCGCGGCGCCTCGGCTACACCGAGGAGCGCGAGGCGCGGCTCGAGGCGTGGCTCACCCGGCGCGGAGCCCCGGCGGTCGTGCTCGGCCGCCTCGTTCCCGGGCTCCGCATCGTGATGACGGTGGTCGCCGGAGCGCTGCGGCTCAGGCAATCGACGTTCGCGCTCGGCACGCTCGTCGCGGGGCTCGTGTGGGCGACGCTCTACTTCTGGATCGGCTGGGCGCTCGGCGCGGGCTACGAGCGCGTCGGCGGCGGTGGCGCGCTGGCCAGCGCCTGGCCCGCCGCCGTGGCGATCGCGATCGCGGCCTCCCTCGCCCTCACCTGGCGCGTCCGCGCCCGGCGCGCCCCGCGCGCGGAGCCTTGAGGGAGCACGCCGCGCGCGCTCGCGCCGGGCGGCCTCGCGCTCCGCGCCGGCGCGGCCGTCCCCGTCGGTGCGTGGCCTCGCCGCAGGTGTGCGGGCTCCCTACGTTTCCGGCGTGGAAGCCACGATCATCCGTCGGATCCTGCTCGTCGAGGACGACTCGGGCATGCGTGAAGCCATCCGGGCGCTGCTCGAGCGAGCGGGCTTCTCGGTGGCCGTGGCGCGAGACGGCGCCGAGGCCTGGGAGATGCTCTCCCGCGGACCCAGGCCCGTCGCGATCCTGGCCGACCTCTACACGCCCCGCATGACCGGGCACGACCTCGTCGCCCGCATTCGCCGCACCCCGCGCTTCGCGCGCGTGCCGATCATCGCCATGAGCGGCGAGCGCGCCACGAAGACGCGACCCGCGGCGGAGGCGTTCCTCGAGAAGCCCTTCTCGCGCGAGCAGCTCGAGTGGGCGCTGCAGCGCGTCGGCGCGGCAGAGACTGCCTAGCTCCCGCCGGCATCACCCGGCGGCCGAGCGCTCACCGCGCCGCCCGCAGATCGACGCCGGTCTCGTCCGACCCTGCGCCCCGGCCGGCGTCCGCGCCGGGGCGCTCCGCGCTCCGCTCGCGCCAGCGCAAGACGGCGGGGAGCGCGACGAGCGCGGCCGCGAGGCAGGCGAGCTCCCCCAGCACCGCGAGCAGGCCGAACGAGAACAGCGCCTGGTTGCGCGCGACGAGGAGCGAGGCGTACCCGATGATCGTGGTGAGCGAGCAGAGCGCCACCGCCCCGCCGGTCGTCCGCAGGATGTCGGAGATCGAGCGCGCGTTGTCGACGCGCCGCCGCTGGAAGATGTTCGTGGCGTAGTCGACGCCGATGCCGAAGGTGATCGGGAGCGCGATGAAGTTCAGCATGTTGAGGCGCAGGTGGAGCACGCCGGCGAGCCCGCCGAACCACAGCACGCCCACGGCGAGCGAGGCGAGCACCCAGCCGGCGTCGGCGAGGGAGCGCACCGAACGCTTGCCGAGGCCGAACGCCACGAGCACGAGCAGCACGACGCCCGCGAGCGAGAGAACCGTCGCGCGCGGGCCGTCCGCCTGGATGGCGTAGAGCACGTCCGCGAAGACGAGCAGCGAGCTCGCCACCGGCGCGTCGGCGGGCAGGCCGAGGCCGCGCAGCTCCTGGGTGAAGCGGAGCACGTCGCGCCCGTTCCAGACGTCGATCTTTCCGGACGGGTAGACGAGCACGGGCGTACCCACGCGCCCGTCCAGCTCGGTGAGCTGGCGCCGCAGCACGTCGGGCAGGTCCATCACGCCGAAGGGCCGGAGGTCCGCGGGCGGGAGCACCGCCTCGACCGCCATCCGCCTGTCCGGCGGGAGGAACGACAGGTTCTCGCGCGTCGCGAGCGCGCGGATCTCGCGCACGACCGGGAGCTTCTCCTCCTGGTCAGGGGGAACGAAGGCCTCGATCGAGATCACCGAGCCGATGGTGGTCGCCGGGGTCGCGCGGCGGTGGTCCTCGATGCGGCGCGCGAGCTCGCGCGCCTGGGCCTCGTCCTTCGCGAGGAGGGCGGTGGGGGTGAGGTGCTCGCCGAACAGGTCGTCGACGCGCGCGTCCCACCAGCCCGGGCCGCCCCGCTCCATCGCCGAGGCGTCGCGCAGGTTGCGGAAGTCGTACTCGAGCGCGTCCTTCGCGAAGTGCGCGATGGCGAGGACCGAGACCGCCGAGAGCACGACCGCCACGAGCGCGGTGACGCGCGGCGCGCGCTCGACGAGGTGCGAGAGCGCGAGCGTGAAGATCGGGCGCGACGGCCGCTGGCCCTCGCGGGTGATGGGCGAGCGCCGCTCCCAGGCGAGGACGAGCGGCGGCGTCATGACGTAGGAGAACAGCCAGGAGAGCGCCATCCCCACGCCGCCGATGAGCCCGAACTGGTTGAAGCCGCGGAAGTCCGTGGAGAGCAGCGAGGCGTAGGAGACGCCGGCCGCGAGCGCGGCCGTGAGCGTCGCGAGCCAGGTCGCCCCGACCGCGGTCTGCATGGCCGGGATCGGCCCGGCCCCGTGCCGCCGCTCCTCGAGGTAGCGCGCGAAGAGGATGAGGCCCACGTTGATGCCGTTCCCGACCACGATGGAGCCGAGGAACGCGGTGTTCGAGTTGAGGTGCCCCACCGCTAGCTCGGCGACGCCGAACGTCGCGAGCACGCCGGCGAGGAGCGGGATCCCGACCGCCGGCACGGCCTTCCAGGTGCGGTTGTAGATCGCCACCGCCGCCGCGACGGCGAGGATGACGAGCAGCGTCGCCCACACGAGGTCCTCGGCGAGCGCGTCGTGCTCCATCACGGTCGAGGTCACGTACCCGCCGTAGTTCACCTCGAGCGCGGGCGCGTACTTCTTCGGATCGAGCTCCTTCACCGTCTTGCGGACGAGCTCGTTCAGCGCCGCGACCTTGCCGTAGTCTCCGGGGGTCGAGCCGAGCCGGACGATCATGGCGAGGATCGTCATCTTCTCGCCGGGCCTGCCGGGGACCGGCACTTGACCCATCGTGTACCCTTCGCGGAAGCGGCCGAGCAGCTCCTTGCGGTCGCCGCCGAGCTTCGCGATGAGCCCCTCCACGTCCGGCGCCGCGCCCTCCGCCTTGCCCTCCCGGCTCGCCTGCTCCCAGGCGACGCGCCCCGCGAGCACGTCGCGCAGCTGCTCGAGCTCCGCCTTCGGCGGGAAGAGCAGCAGGCGCGGCCGGTAGAAGTCGGCGATCTCGTCCACCCGGTACTCCACCCAGCGGACGAGCTCCTTCGGCGCGGCGTCGAGCTTCTCGGCGAGATCGTCGGCGAAGAGCTGGAGCGTCACCGCGTCGGCGCCCGAGAGGATCACCGTCTGCTCGGCGAACCCGCCCACGCGCGCGGTGACGTTCTCCAGATCGACCGCGCTCTTGCTCGTGGCGGGGAGCAGCTCCGACAGGTCCGGGCGCAGGTCGCTGTAGAGCCGCACCGCGCCGACGCCCCCCGCCAGCGCCAGCACGGCGCAGACGGTGAGGAGGAGGGTGCGGTGGCGGTCTGCGAAGCAGACCCAGCGCTCGAACGGTCGCATGGTCGGGTACGTATCCTTCTCCCGGGCGTTCGGTGGGCACACGCGCCAGGGGCAGGTGTTCTACCGCATTTCACCCCGGTTTGATTCCAGCAGACCCCCGCTGTTCCCGGGGTCGCCCGGTCACCCGGAGAGGATGCGCGCGGCCTCTTTCGCGTCGAGCCGCGCCAGCCGGGCGCCCCCCTCCTCGCCGAGCACGAGGTACGAGAGCGCGGCCGGGGTGAGCCCGCCGGCGTTCGCGTAGGCGTCGCCGGGCCGGAGGTGGGGGACGTGCACGTGGCCGAACACGCCGAGCGCGCACTCCTCGCTCGCGACGAGCGCGAGGCAGCGGCGCCGGAACACCGCGAGCATCCGCTCCTCGGCCACTGCCCGCGCGAGCGCCTCCACGGCGCGCGCGGCGCCGCGGACGAGCGTCAGCCGCCCGAAGCGGCGGGAGATGTCGTCGCCGAGCCGCCCGATGGGCGAGCGGCTGACCGGGTCCGCGGCGTGGCCGTGCGCAACGAGCACGCGCCCGATCGCCGGCACGTCGAGCACGAGCTGCTCGGGACCGGCGTCGGGGTCGTGGTTCCCCGCCGTGCGCTCGAGCCTCCCCTCGGCCGACAGCGCGGCGATCGCGCGGACCACCTCGGGGTGCGCCGCCTCGGCCCTCCCCTCGCCGGAGAAGAGGACGTCGAAGACGTCGCCGTTGAGGACGACCCGGACGCCCGCCTCCCGCGCCCGGGCGAGGAACGCGCGCGCGAGCCCTCGCGACGCGACCGGGGTCTGCGGCGCGAGGTGCCAGTCGCTCGCGATCCAGATCGTCACCGCCCGCTCGCTCCTCGCCGCGCGAGGAGCGCGTCGTAGAGCGCCTGCGTTCGCTCGCGCGCGAGCGCGTGGAGGGGCTCGACGAGCGCACGCTCCCGGCCGCGCCCCGGCGCGTGAGGCACCGGGATCGGCTCGCCGAGCGCGGCCTGGAGCCGGGCGGGCAGCGGCAGCGGCGACCAGAACGAGAGCCGCTTCACGCGGAAGCCGGGGTACGCCTCCGCGCCGCCTACCACCGCGAGCGGCACGATCGGCACGCCGGCCTCGAGGGCGAGTCGGACGAAGCCGTGGCGGCCGTCCCAGCGGAGCCGGTAGAAGTCGCGCGCCGGTCGCGCCTCGCGCATCCCGCCGGGCGTCACGAGCAGCTGCTCGCCGCGGCGCAGCACGGCGAGGCAGCTCTCCTCGCTCGGGTCGATGAGGCCGAAGTGGCGCTTCAGCACGGGCAGGCCCGGCAGCGCCTTCTCGATGCGCGACTCGGCCGCCACGATGCGGAGCGGCGTGCGCGGGCCGCCGCGCTCGTGCCAGCGCTTCCAGGCGATGTGGTAGCCGGCCAGCACGAGGTCGAGCACGAGGTAGCCCGCGCCGTGCAGGGCCACGTAGATGCACGGCCCCTCCGGCGGCGGCGGCCCCTCGAGCGTCATCCGGTGGTACCTGGAGAGCGCCCGCGCCCAGGGGAGGTAGGCGCCCCGGTAGTACCAGCGCTCGGCGTCGATGGGGGGCGGCGGCGCGGCGGGATACGTCACGTGAGGCTCCAGGGGCTGCGGCGCGCGGCCGACGCGCGGCCGACGAGCGCCTCGGTCGCCGCGGCGACCGCGTCGGCGAAGGCGCCGACCAGGGTGGCCTCGGCGCTCGCGGGCGGGGCGAGCGGCGCGCCGAACCAGTAGTCGAGCGGCACCGGCAGCGGCAGGGGCGGGAGCCACGCGCTATGCCCGCGGCCGAGGGGGAGGCGCAGCGGGTGCTGCTGGTCCGCGCCCGCCATGGCGACCGGCACGACCGGCACGCCCGCCCGCGCCGCGATGCGCGCGTAGCCGCGCCGCCCCTTCCAGTCGAGGGCGTCGGCCGGCCCGTACAGCTCGCGCGCCCCGCCGGGGAAGACGAGCACCGACTCGCCGCCCGCGAGCGCCGCGAGCGCGGCCTCCTCCGTCGCCTCGATGGTGCCGACGTGCCGGCGCACCCAGCCGAGCGCCGGCAGCCGATGCAGCGAGGTGCCGCGCTTCTCCATCGGCCGGAACGGCACGCGCCCCGTGTCCCAGAACGACACGAGGCCGAGCAGCATCGTCTCGAGGTAGAGCCAGGTGCGGGGGTGCTTCGCGACGTAGATCACCGGCCGGTCCGCGGGGACCGCCTCGAGGCCGTGCACGCGCGGGCGGTAGTAGAGGCGGAGCGCGCGCGCGAGCGGCACGAGCACCGCCGTCTGCCGCCAGGTCCGGGGAAAGCCAGATGTTCTGACGGGGGCTGCGCCCCCGCCCCGCCGAGCAGAGCTCGTCGGGGGCCCACCCCGGCTCGCCGGGTCCCGTGCGCCACCGCGGGCGGCTTCGCCGCTGTCGCGGTGGCGCCCC
>NZ_JALCZC010000154.1:0-7874 GCF_022690805.1 Anaeromyxobacter sp. SG66 | reverse complement strand
CGAGCCGCCGCGCCCGGTCCCGCTCGCGGAGGAGCGCCACCTCGAGCGCGGCGAGCGAGGCGATGCCGTCCGGCCCGCGCGCCGCGCCCCGCGCCTCGGCGGCGCGCCACGCCTCCTCGTCCTCAGCGGCCGCGCGCTCGGCGCGGAGCGCGCCGACCCGGGCCGCGAGCGGCTCGTCCCCCGCCTCGCGCAGCGCCTTCACCGTGTCGCGGTGCGCCGCGCGCGGATGAACGGCGAACAGCCGGGCGAGCGCCGGCTCCGGCTCGAGGCCAGCGACGTGCCGGAATCGTTCCTCGTCGAGCGCGGCGCCGAGCGCGTCGAGCTCGCCCGGCAGCAGATCCATCGGGTGGGCGTCCATGATAGAAGGCATCCTCCGACCCGGTCGGGCGACGGGCGCCGAGCGCGAACCAGTTCGCGACGGCGGCGCTCCCACCTACCGCGCCGGGCGGTCGCTTGACAGCGATTCCGCCGAATTTAGCTTCCCCGTCGGAGATTCACGGGTATGCCCATCTACGAGTACGAGTGCCCCAAGTGCGGGCGCTTCGATCACCTGCAGAAGATGTCCTCGCCGGCGCTGGAGATCCACGAGGTCTGCGGCTCGAAGGTGACGAAGCTCATGTCCGCGAGCGCCTTCGCCTTCAAGGGCTCGGGCTTCTACATCACGGACTACAACGGCCGGAACTCCGCCGCGATCACCGGCAAGTCGGACAAGTCCGAGTCGAAGCCGGAGCCGAAGGCCGACGCCTGCGCGACCTGCCCCGCCAAGCAGGGCGCCGGCGCGTGCTAGCAGAGCGGCGCGCCGAAGTTCAGCGGCGAAGCCGCGCCCGCGGGACGGCGCGCAAGTCCGCAGGACGCAGCGCGCCAGGGCCCCGCGCAGCAGGGGTGGGGCCCCAGCGGCTCCGCCGATGGGGCGGGGGCGCAGCCCCCGTCGAAACATGAAGCGGCTCTCCCTCGCGGTGGGCCCCGCGGACGCGGGCGAGCGGCTCGACCGCTTCATCGCCGCGCGCGGCGGCATCTCGCGCGGCATCGCGCGGCGCACGCTCGACGCGGGCGGCGTGTTCCTCGACGGACGCCGCTGCAAGGTCTCCGGCAAGCTCCTCCACGAAGGCCAGGAGGTGGTCGTCAACCTCGAGGAGGCGGGCCGCTCCGCGCCCGCGCCGGGCGCGCTCGACCGCTCGCGCCTCCTCTACGCGGACCGGGACCTCGTCGCGGTGGACAAGCCCGCGGGCGTGCCCGCGCAGCCGACGCTCACGACCGACCAGGGCACCCTGCCCGAGCTCGTCGCCGCGCTGCTCGGCGCGCCGGTGACGCTCGTCCACCGGCTCGACCGCGAGACGAGCGGGGTCACCGTGCTCGCGCGGAGCGCCGCCGCGGCCGCCGCGCTCGCCGAGGCGTTCCGCACCGGCACGCCGGAGAAGACCTACCTCGCGCTGTGCGCCCGGGCCCCCGCGCCGCCCGAGGGGCGGATCGACGCGCCGCTCGGCAAGGACCCGGCGCGCGCCGGGCTCCGCCGCGTGGACCCGCGCGGCGACGCGGCGGCGACGCGCTACCGGACGCTGCGTGAAGGCCCGCTCGCCGCGCTCGTCGAGGCGCGCCCCGAGACCGGCCGCACGCACCAGATCCGCGTGCACCTCGCCCACCTCGGCGCGCCGCTGCTCGGCGACCCGCGCTACGGCGGCCCGCGGCGCGTCGGCGAGGTGGCGATCCCGCGCGTCATGCTGCACGCGCGGCGGCTCGAGATCGCCCACCCCGCGTCCGGCGCGCGGCTCGTCTTCGAGGCGTCCGTGCCGGACGACTTCGGGGCCGCGGAGGCCGCGCTGCTGCCCTGACTCGCGGGCCCGCCGCCTCCCCTCCGCAACGTCCCTCGCGCGGAGCGGTGCCCTCCCGCGGCCGCGTCAGCGGCGCCGCGGCAGGAACGGCTCCGGGTTCAGGAGCTTGTACGTCTGCGGGTCCATGACGCTCTCCGGGAACCGCCGCGGGCGGAGCTCGTGGAGCACGCGGGCGGTGTTCTCGGCGAGGGTCGAGGCGATCTTCAGGCGCCGGTCGCGCTCGACGAACGCAGCGACGAGCGTCTGCATGCGGTGGATCTGCCCCTCCGGCACCGCCCCGATGCGCCGGACGAGGAAGAGCGCGCTGCCGGCGAGCCACACCTCGCGCGTCTCGAGCTCACGGGCGGAGTCGAACGGGGGCGCGAACCCGTAGTGGGCGAGCAGGTCGAGGAGCTTCGGCACGACCTTGGGGCCGAACTTCACGAGCTCGGCCTCGACGTCCCAGGGCGACATGCCGCGCGCCCGCGCCTCCTCGGCGATGGGCGTCTTCCACTCCATGTACAGGTCCTCGTACAGCGCGAGCCAGATCCGCATCCGCTCGCGCCGCGGCGCGCGGTTCACCGCGCGCACGAGCGGGGCGGCGTCCGTCTCCCGCAGGTGGCGCTCCACGGTGGGCACCGGGTTCAGGGCGCGCAGGTTCCTGACGAAGAAGGCTCTCGACGGGTGCGGGCAGAGGACGTTCACCGTGAGGAAGGCACGGTCGGCCCCCCGGCCGAAGAGCCCGGCGCGGTCGACCGACCTGAGCGCGCCCACCATGGCCGTGAGGATCGCCCGGTCCAGCGACTCGCGCCGGCCGGCGGGGTCCGGCAGCGCCACCTCCCGGACCCCCGCGTCGAAGTCGTGGAAGTCCCAGTCGGCGGCCGACCAGCGCAGCAGGCGGCGCCCCGCCTCGCCGCGGAAGCGCGGGTCGTCGGCCGCGCGGGCGGTCGCGGCGCGGGCGAGCCCCTCCTCGGTGTTCGCCGAGGCGCGCACCGACGCGTAGCCCGACTCCGCGTCGGTGTAGAGCGCGAAGGCGTAGAGGGTCTCGGAGCCGATGCGCTCGCGGAGCGCGCGGACCGCGGCGGCGGTCCGGTCGGTCAGCGCGCGCCGGAAGGCGGAGAGGTCGAAGGAGGCGGCCGCGGGATCGGCGGGGACGTGGACGGGCGCGCGCACTCTGAGCGCAACGGTAGCCCCGTCCTCGCCCGGGAAGCCATCCCGCCCCCGGCGCGTCGGCGACCGCAGCGGTCGGGTTCGGTCCCGGGCGGCGACGCGACCATCCGCGTCAGCAGACGCAGCGGTAGTCGGAGAGCTCCTCGAAGCCCGCGCGCGCGAGCTCCGCCCGGATGAGCGCCCGCGCGCCGGGTGCGCCGACGGCCACGAGCAGGGGGAGCCCCCGCGCGCGCGCCACGTCGCCGTAGCCGACGACCGGCGCGCCGCGGATCTCCCGGCCGATCTTGTTCCGGTCGACCTCGACGAAGAGCGCCACGCGCACGCCCTCGCGGAGGAGCGCGTCGGCGAAGGTCTTGCCGGTCTCGCCCGCCCCCCACACCGCCACCTCGCGCCGCCCGGCGAGCGGCCCGCGCGCGAGGTGGTGGCACTTGAGGGCCACGTGGCGCGCCAGGGCGTAGCGCGGATCGGTGCGCGTCGCGCGCGCCGGCGCCTCGCGCCAGGCGAGCAGCGTGCGCGGGACGTTCGCGAGCCGGCCCCCCGCGGCGTGCAGGCGGAGCCAGAGGTCGTAGTCCTCGGGGAAGTCGCCGTCGCGCCAGCCGCCGGCCGCGGCGAGCGCGGCCCGGCGGATGGTGGTGGCGGGGTGCACGAGCGGCGCCTCGACGAAGAGGTCGCGGTGGAGCTCGTCGGGGGTCGTCAGGCCGTTCAGCCAGGCCGCGTAGCGGAGCATGCCCGGCCGGAGGATGCGGCGCGGGAAGAGCCGTACGCGCGAGCCGGCGGCGGCGAGCGAGCGGTCCGCCTCGAGCGCGGCGCGCTGGAGCGCGAGCCGCTCGGGGTGGGCCACGTCGTCCGCGTCCATGCGCGCGACGAGCTCCGCGTCGCAGGCGGCGAGGCCGCGGTTCAGCGCGCCGGCGATGCCCTCCCCCGGGCCGCGCAGGACGACGACGCGCCGGTCGCGGGCGGCGAGCCGCTCCAGGATCTCGGCGGTGCCGTCCCGCGAGCCGTCGTCCACGCACACGAGGGAGAGATCGCGCTCGCTCTGGCGGAGGATGGACACCGCCGCCGCCCGCACGGTGTCGGCCGCGTCGCGGGCAGGCATGAGGACGGCGAGGCGAGGCATCCAGGTGATCCGCAGGCGCGAATGAGCGAGGCGAGCCCGCCGGGGCGCCGCCGCGAACGGCGGGCGAAGACCCGCCGGGGCTCAGCGGCGGTCGCGAGGCGCGGGCCGTCCCATCAGAGCCTGGGCGCGCCGCCTCGCTCGACCGGCACGGCGCCGACCTCGGCGCACAGCCACTCGGCGGCGAGGAGGTAGCCGCGCATCCCGAGGCCGGTGATCTGGCCGCGGCAGGCGGGCGCGACGACGCTCGTCCGCCGGAACGCCTCGCGCGCGTGGATGTTCGAGAGGTGCACCTCGATCACCGGCACGTGCGGGATGGACTTCAGGCAGTCGTGGAGGACGTAGCTCGTGTGCGTGAGCGCGCCGGGGTTGAGGAGGATCCCCTGCGCGGCCTTGCGGTGCTCGTGGATGAAGTCGACGAGCGCCCCCTCGTGGTTCGACTGGAACGCCTTCACCTCCACGTTCCAGGCGGCGCACGCCTCGCGCACGAGCTTCTCCACCTCGGGGAGCGTGGTCCGCCCGTACACGTCGGGCTCGCGCTCCCCCAGCAGGTTCAGGTTCGGGCCGTTCACGAGGAGGATCATCGGGCTGCCTTTCCGGCCGCGCTGCGGCCGCGCGCGAGCGTAGCGCGCCCCTTCTTCCGAGTCGAAGCGCGAGACGGGGCGGGCGCCGCGATCTCGGCGACGGTGGCGTCCACCGCCTCGGCGTCCGCCTCGACGTCCCACTCCACCGCCCACCGCCCGCCCTCGACCGCGACGGGCAGCACCCAGCGCAGCCCGCCGTCGCCGCGCTTCTTGTCGAACGCCATGAGCCGCTGGGCGGCGCGGGCCGTCTCGCGCGGCACGCGGGCGGGGAGCCCGGCCGCGGCGAGGCGCTCCTCGACCGCGGTCGCGGCGTCGGCGCCGACGCGGCCGAGCCGGGCCGCGAGCCGGAAGGCGAAGGCGAGCCCGACGGCGACCGCCTCGCCGTGCGTGTAGCGGGAGAACGCCCCGGCCGCCTCCACGCCGTGGCCGAAGGTGTGGCCCAGGTTGAGGAGCTTGCGCGGCCCCTGCTCCGTAGGGTCCGCCTCGACCACGTCCACCTTCATGCGCGCGCAGGTCGCGATGACGAGCGGGTCGAGCGTCGCGGCGGCGAGCTGGGGCCCGAACGCCTCGAGCAGGTCGGGCCGGAGCGCGGCGTACTTCATCACCTCGCCCTTGCCGCTGCGGACCTCGCGCGCGGGCAAGGTCTCGAGCGCCGCGGGATCGGCGAGCACCGCCTCCGGCGGGTGGAACGCGCCGACCGCGTTCTTCGCGACGGGCAGGTTCACCGCGGTCTTCCCGCCGATCGCCGCGTCCACCATGCCGAGGAGCGTCGTCGGCACCGCGACCCACCGCACGCCGCGCATGTAGGTCGCGGCGAGGAAGCCGGCCGCGTCGGTGACCGCCCCGCCGCCGAGCGCCACGACGAGGCTCCGCCGCGTCATCCCCGCGCGGAGCAGGGCGACCGCGCCGCGCTCCAGCTCGCGCAGGCTCTTGCCGCGCTCGCCGTCGGGGAGGACGTGCACGAGGGCGAGCGGCGCCTCGCGCTCGAGCCGCGCGCGCACCTGCTTGCCGAAGGGGGTCGCGAGCACCCGCGCGCAGGAGACGAGCGCCACCCGATCGTGCTCGTCGGCGAGCGCGCCCACGAGCTCGGCCGCGCCCGAGCCGACGCGCACCGGGTACTCGTGGTCGCCCTGGCGGGCGGGGATCACCTCGACGAGCTCGGTCACAGGGACTCCAGGATGCGCCGCGCCACCGCCTCGGGCGTGAGGCCGTCGACGGGGACGGTGAGGTGGGCGCGGCGGTAGAGGGGGAGGCGGCGGGCGAGGAGCTCCGGCCAGCGCGCCGCGAGCGGCCGGGCCGCGTCGCCGCCGCCGGCGGAGAGCCGGCGCGCCGCCTCGGCCGCGGACACGTCGAGGAACACGACCCGGCCGACCGCGAGGAGCCGCCCGGCGCTCACCGGATCGCAGAACGCCCCGCCGCCCAGGTCCGCCACGACGCCCGCCGGGAGGGCGGCCACCGCCTCGCGCTCCAGCGCGCGGAAGCGCGGCTCGCCGTCGCTCGCGAAGATCTCGGCGATGGGGCGTCCGGCCGCCCGGACGATGGCGTCGTCGAGGTGGACCACGCGCCGCCCGAGGAGCCGGCCGAGGAGCTCGGCGACGGTCGACTTGCCGGAGCCCATCATGCCCGCGAGGGCGAGCGTCTCAGCGGATCCGAGCGGCATAGGCGAGGACCGCCTGCTCCACGTCCACGATGGCGTCGCCCCCGAACTTCTCGAGGAACGCGTTCGCGAGCTCCCACGCCACCACCGCCTCGCCGACGATCGCGGCGGCGGGCACGGCGCACACGTCGCTCCGCTCGTAGCGGGCCTGCGTCGCCTCGCGGGTCGCGAGGTCCACGGTGGGCAGCGGGGTGAGCATGGTGGGGATGGGCTTCATGTACGCGCGCACGCGGAGCGGCATGCCGTCCGTCATGCCGCCCTCGAGGCCCCCGGCGCGGTTGGACGGCCGGTGGAAGCCGCGCGCGGGGTCGTACGCGATGGGATCGTGGAAGTCGGGGCCGGAGCGGCCCACCTGCGTGCCGTCCCCGAGCTCGACCGCGCGGATGGCCTGGACGCCGCAGAGCGCGCCCGCGAGCCGCGCGGAGAGGCGGCGATCGGGGTGGACGTGGCTGCCGAGGCCGATGGGGAGCCCGGTCGCGTGGACGTCGAAGGCGCCGCCGATGGAGCCGCCGCGCGCCTTCTCCGCGTCGATGAGGGCGCGCCACTCCGCGGCGACCGCCTCGTCGTCCACGTGCAGGTCGGAGGCCTCGATGGCCGCGCGCTCCGCGTCGGTCGGCGGCTCCTCCACGTGGCGCAGGCGCGGGCCGATGGCCACGAGGCGCGAGGAGACCCGGACGCCGAAGCGGGCGAGGAGCTGCTTCGCGAGCGAGCCGAGCGCCACGGTCGCCGCGGTGGAGCGCGCGCTCGCGCGCTCGAGCACGTCGCGCGCGTCGGTGCGCGCGTACTTGAGGGCGCCCGCGAGGTCGGCGTGACCGGGCCGGACCTGGGTGAAGACGCGGCCGCCGCGGGCGTAGGGCGAGACGAGGTCCTTCCAGCTCTCGTGGTCCTTGTTCCAGACGACGAGGGCGATGGGCGCCCCCAGCGTCTCGCCGCCGCGCAGCCCGGCGAGGAACTCGGCCTCGTCCTTCTCGATCTTCTGCCGCCCGCCCCGCCCGTAGCCCTTCTGGCGCCGGCGGAGATCGCGGTTCACCTCGTCGAAGTCGATGTTCAGCCCGGCGGGGAAGCCCTCGGCGATGGCGACGAGGGCCGGCCCGTGCGACTCGCCGGCCGTGAGGTAACGGATGGTCATGAGGGCCTCCCGGGCGCGGCGATGGCCGACGCCATGAGCGCCTCCGGCGCGGCGCGGCCGGTCCAGAGCGCGAAGGCGAGCGCCCCCTGCCGGACGAGGACGCGTTCGCCGGAGACGAGCCGCGCGCCGGCCTCGCGCGCGGCGCGCGCGAGCGCGGTGTCGCCGTAGACGAAGTCGAGGACGAGCTGCCCGGCGCGGACGGAGAGCGGCAGCGGCAAGTCCTCGGCGTGCAGCCCGACCGAGGTCCCGTTCACGATCGCGTCGGCGGCGTCCGCCTCGGCGGCGAGCGCCTCCCACGGCACCGCCACGGGGGGCGGCGACCCGGCGGCGACGAGCGAAGCGAGCTCGCCCGCGAGCCGCTCGGCCGCGTCCGCCCGCCGCGCCGCGATGCGCAGCGCGGCGCCCGCGCGCA
>NZ_JALCZC010000153.1:0-7956 GCF_022690805.1 Anaeromyxobacter sp. SG66 | reverse complement strand
ATCGAGCCGGAGTCCATCGCGCGCGACGCGCTCTCGGAGGTGGTCGGGTACGCGGGCGCCGAGCTCGGCGCCGTCTACCTCGCGGACGCGGGCGCGCTCCGTCCCATCGCGACGTTCGCGCTGCCCGCGGAGGCCGCGGGGCGGGGCGAGGGACTCCCGGCCCAGGTGGTCGTGAGCGGGACGACGCTGCGCGTGAACGCCATCCCGGCGGAGACGCCGTTCCGCGTGCGCTTCGGCTTCGACGAGGTGCCCCCGCGCTCGCTCGTCGCGACGCCGCTCCCGTTCCAGGGGCGGACGATGGGCGTCCTCCTCGTGGGCAGCGTCCGCGAGCTCGGCGACCCGGCGGCGGAGTTCGTCGAGGCCGCCGCCCCGCGGCTGGCGATCGCCCTCCAGAGCGCGCTCGCCCACCGCCGCGCCGTCCACCTCGCCGCCGAGCTGCAGGACCGGAACGAGCGGCTGCAGGCGCAGAACGAGGAGATCCAGTCCCAGAGCGAGGAGCTCCAGGCGCAGAGCGAGGAGCTGCAGGCCCAGAGCGAGGAGATCCAGGCGCAGAACGAGGAGCTGCTCGCCCAGAACGAGGAGCTGAACCGGAGCGGAGCGGAGCTGCGCCGGGGCCGGGAGGAGCTCGCCCGCGTGGATCAGCTCAAGGACGAGTTCCTCGCCGCGCTCTCGCACGAGCTCAGGAACCCGCTCGCCTCGATCTCCGCGGCCGTGCAGCAGCTCGACTGCGCCGACGCGGAGCGCGGCGGCAAGCGGCGCGCCACCATCGCCCACCAGACGCGGCGCCTCGCGCGCATCGTCGACGACCTGCTCGACGTCACCCGCATCAACAAGAACAAGCTCGAGCTGCGCCGGGCGCCGGTGGACGCGGCGCGCATCGTGGCCGACGCCGTCGACGCGGCTGCGCACGCGTTCGCGGGAGCGGGCGTGGAGCTCGTCGCGACCACGGGCGAGCCGGTCCCGGTGCACGCCGACGCCGCGCGGCTCGAGCAGGTCGTCGAGAACCTCCTCTCCAACGCGCAGAAGTTCACGCCCCCGGGAGGCCGCGTCCAGGTCTCGGTCGAGCGGGAGGGGACCGACGCCGTGATCCGCGTCCGCGACGACGGCATCGGGATGCCTCCGGACGTCCGCGCGCGCGTGTTCGATCTCTTCTTCCAGGGCGCGCGCGCGGCCGGGCGGCACCAGAACGGCCTCGGCGTGGGGCTCTCCCTCGTGAAGCGCATCGTGGAGATGCACGGCGGGACGGTGACCTGCGCGAGCGAGCCCGGGGCGGGGACGGAGTTCACGGTCCGGCTACCCGCGGCACCGCCGGGGACGGAGGTGACCGCGGCGCCGGTGCGGCCCGGGCGTCAGGACGCGAGGCCGCTGCGCGTGCTCGTCGTCGAGGACAACGACGACTTCGCGTTCCTGCTCGAGGACGCGCTCACGGGGTGGGGCCACGCGGTCACCCTCGTGCACCGCGGCGAGGAGGGGCTCGCGCTCGCGGCCGCGGGCGGCTACGACGTCATCCTGCTCGACGTCGGGCTCCCGGACCTCGACGGCTACGAGGTGGCGCGTCGGATCCGGCAGGCGGCCCCCGCGCCGCGCGCGCCCATCGTGGCGATGACCGGGTACGGCCGGCCTGAGGACGCCGCGCGGGCCGCGGAGGCCGGCTTCGACGTGCACCTCGTGAAGCCGGTCGATCTCGACCGGGTCGAGGCGCTGCTCGCGGAGCTCGGCGCGCGCGGCGCCAGCCTCGCAAGAGGCTGAACGCGGCCGCGCCGCCGTTCATCGCCGGCCGCCGCTCGCCTCCACCCAGCGCACGACGCCGTCCAGCGAGCGGAAGTCCGCCACCGAGCGGGCGCGCGCGCCGGGGATGGCCTCGGCGGCCATCCGCGCGAGGGCGTTGCCCGGCCCGAGCTCGAGGAACACCGAGCAGCCCAGCTCGGCGGCGGTCGCGAGGCAGCGGCCCCATTCGACGCGCCGCGCGAGCTGCACGGAGAGGGCCGCCACGGCCGCGGTCCGGGTCCGCGCCGGCGCGCCGGTGACGCCCGCCAGGACGGGCGTGGGGGGATCGCGAAGCCCGGAGCGCCCGAGCGCGTCCGCGAAGGGCTCGACCGCCGCGTCGAGGAGGTGCGTGTGGGCGGGGACGCCCACGGGGAGCCGCTGGACGGTCGTGGCCCCCAGGGCGCGCGCGCGCACCTCGAGGAGCGCGAGCGGACCGGCGGCGCCGCCGACGACGCAGTGATCCGGCCCGATCGCGATGGCGAGCTCCGCGCCGACCTCCCCGGCGAGCGCCTCGGCCCGGGCGAGCGCGATCCCGCGGAGCGCCAGGAGCCCGCTGCCGGCGGGGGCGGCGGCGTCCATGAGCGCCGCCCGGCGCGCGGCGAGCGTCACGGTGTCCCCTGGGGAGAGCGCGCCCGCGCAGCCGTAGGCCGCGAGCTCCCCGAGGCTGTAGCCTGCGAACACGCGCGCCGGGGGCAGCGCCTCGCGGAGCGCCGCCCAGGTCGCGAGCTCGGCGGCGCACAGGAGCGGCTGCGCGAGCGCGTTCGCGAACAGGTCGGGGCCGCCGCGCCGCGCGCGCTCCACCGGATCGTCGCCGAGCGCCGCGCGCGCCGCGGCGAGGACCTCGGCGCCGCGCGGGCTCGCGAGCGCGAGATCGAACATGGCCGGGTGCTGGCCCCCCTGCCCCGGACAGAGCACCGCGAGGCCGGCCGTCCCCGTCATCCCGCGCCCCCGGCGGGCGAGGGGTCGAGCGCGCCGAGCCGCTCGACGAACAGCGCGGCGGCGAGCAGGTCGGCGCTGCCGCCGGGCGAGAGGTCCCGCCCGACGAACGCCCGGTGCAGCGCGCGCGCGTGCTCTCGCCAGCCGCTGCGGTGCACGCCGCCCCGGGCGAGGAAGAGCTGCGCGGCCGCGCGTGCGAAGGTGAGGCCGGCCGCACCGCCGCGGTAGAGGAGGTTCGTGTCGGGGAGGACCGCGATCGCGGAGAGCAGGCACTGGACGGCCGCGGCCTCGCGAGAGGCCCCGCGGAGCAGGCTCGCGCGGAGGGCCGGCAGCGCCACGTCGAACAGGTGCGGGAACCCGGCCGCCGCCTCCGCGCGCGCGCCGCCGACGCCGTGGCGGCGTCCGGCGATCGCGCCGTGGCTCGCCACCGGCGCCGGCAGCTCGCGCAGGATCGCCGCCCCGTAGCCGCGGCGCACGGCGTCCCGGAGGGCGGCGGGCCCGAAGGGCGCGCGCGCGGCCGCGAGGCGCCCCGCCGCCGCGGTCAGGAGGCCGAGCGAGAAGATCGCGCCGCGGTGGGTGTTCACGCCGCCGGTCGCGTGGAGCATGCGCGCCTCCGCGTCGAGCGCGAGCGGGCGCAGGGCGGCGAGCGAGGCCCCCTCCGTCCCGGCGCGCGCGACCGCGTGGAAGTAGCCGCGCAGGGCCGCGATGCTCGCGCGGAAGGTCCGCGCGTCCATGTCCCGGTGCGCGCCGCGGTCCCGCGGCGTGACGAGGCCCGGCTTGGGCTCGGCCTCGAGCTCCTCGTGCAGCGCCGCGACGGCCGCCTCGCCGATCGCGTGCGCGACGCTCGCGGTGGGGGGACGCTTCACCGGGAGGCTCGCGGAGGCGGTCGTCACGGCCACGGCTCCTCCCCCGCGAGCGGCCCGAGGAGCGCCCGCGCCGGCTCGAGCGCCACCGCCGTCCCGGACTTCACGAGGACCCGCGCGGCCCCCGCGGCGAGCTCCCGCCACGAGACGCCTCGCCCGCCGGGGAGCAGGACCTCTCCGTCCAGGCGCGGGATCCCGTCGCCGCGGGCGCGGAGGAGCGCCAGCGCACCGCGGAGCTCGCCCGCGGAGCGGGGCTCGACGAGCAGGTCCACGTCGGAGCGCTCCGTCACGTAGGCCCGCCCGGAGAGGTGCTGCCACGCGAGCGAACCGTACACGCGCAGGACGAGCCCCGCGTCGCGCGCTGCGTGGTCGAGCGCTCCGAGCCGCTCCCGCCACGCCGGCGGCGCGCTCCCGGCGGCCTCCCGGAGGGTCGCCGGCGCCCCGATCCGCTCCACGGCCCTCGGCTCCACGGCGAGCGCCACCCGCCGCTTCTCGCCCGCCGCGGAGGACGGCAGCGCCACCGCGAGCGGGATCGCGTCGCCGCAGGAGCCGTCGCGCCGGCACGCGACGGCGGGGAGCCGGCGGCCGAACCAGTCCCCGAGGGCGTCCAGCGCGGACGGCGCCACCGCCCCGCGCAGCGCCTCGCGCCACATGGGCCGGAGCCAGACCAGATCGTGGCGGGCCGGGAAGTCGCCCGAGACCGCGTCAGGGCTCATCGCCGTCCTCTCCGCTCACCCGCCGCGCCACCGCCGCCGCCAGGAGCCGCCCTCCTCGCTCGAGGCCGAGCTCCGCGCGGCGGTCCCGTCCGGCCGGACGGGAGAGCGCGGCCGCGAGCTGCTCCGAGAGCGGCGGCTCCCAGCGCGGCTCGATCGCGCCGAGCCGCACGAAGCGGTCGAGGCCCGGCGCGAGCACCGGCGAGCTTTGCGACAGCTCCTCCAGCCGCTCGAGCGGGAGCTTCGTCACGCGCGCCATCGCCGGCAGGCTCATCACCCACGGGTGCGCCCCCTCCACGGCGTGGACGGCGTCCGCCATGAAGCCGAGCGGCAGCACCCCGCCGCTCACCGCGTCGCCGCTCACCACGGCGACGATGGGGTGCCCGCGCCGCCGCGCGAGCTCGACGCAGGCGGCGAGGTGTCCGAGGTAGCCGTTGAGGCCGAGCACCTCGTCGCGCCGGCTCATCCGCTGGCCGCGGGTGTCCACCAGGACGACGATGGGCCGCCCCGGGTGCTCGCGCACGGTGCGGAGGACCTCTCCCGCGAGGGCGAGCGCCGCCTCGACGCCGACCTCCACCCCGCCCGCGGTACCGAGCACCGCGACTTCGCCGGCCGCGGTGTGCGCGGCGCCGACGACGATCCCGCCCTCCTCCCGGACGGCGTGCCCGGCGGGGAAGAGCGCGCCGACGAGGGCCCCGAGCGCGGGGGTCACGGCTCCTCCCCGCGCGCAGCGGCGACGGCGCGGCGGAACGCGTCCGCGTCGAGGAGCGGGAGGCGGTCCGGGTCCGGCACCGCGGCGGCGCGCCAGACGTCCGCCGCGTCCGTGCAGCCGCCGAAGTCCGCGAGCCGTCGCGCGAGGCGCTCGTGCTCGCGCGCGAGCGCGCCCTCGTCGAGCGACCGCGGGCTGGCGAGGAGCGCCGCGGCGGCGTCGCGGAAGGCGGCGAGGTCGTCCTCCACGAGGAGGTCCGCCTCGCCGAGCAGGTAGCGGTGCTTGCCGCCGTAGGTGCGCCACACGAGCGCGCGATCCGCGGCGTCGAGCTCCTCGACGCCCTTCGTCGCCTCGATCACGTCGGGCCCGGAGATCCCGAGCCTCCCCTCCTCGCTCATGGCGAGCGCGTCGCAGCAGCGCGCCACGATGCCCATCCCGCCGAAGCATCCCCAGCCGCCGCCGATGAGGCCGACGACCGGCACGCCGGCGGCGCGCGCGCCGAGCAGCGCGCGCATGATCTCGGAGACCGCCACGAGGCCCGCGTTCGCCTCCTGCAGCCGCACGCCGCCCGAGTCGAGCAGGAGGAGCACGCCCGCCGGGCGCTCCCGCTCGGCGCGGCGGAGGAGCCCGACGAGCTTCGCGCCGTGCACCTCGCCCACCGCGCCGCCCATGAACCCGCCCTCCTGGCTCGCGGCGAGGACCACCCGGCCGCCGAGGAGGCCGCGCCCGACCACGACGCCGTCGTCGAAGGCGACGGCGAGGCCGAGGCCGGCGAGGTGCGGGCTCGTCACGCGCTCGGAGGGGCCGAGGAGCTCGGTGAAGCTGCCGGGGTCGAGGATCCCCGCGAGCCTGCGCCGCGCCGTCGCCTCGCGATAGCTCCTCCGCGCGGGGAGGTGACCCGGGTTCCCCGGCGTCACGGCCGCTGCCCCAGGTACTCCTCGACCGCCTGGTCGAGGCGCAGGCTCACGACGGCGGGGGTCGCCCCCGCGTCGTTCACGGACAGCGCGAGCCCGGCGACCGCGTTCCGGGCCGCGAAGTCCCGCAGCACGGCGTCCCAGATCTCCGCGAACCCGTTCGCGGACGTGGCGACCTCGACGCGGCAGCGGCCCGCGAGGTCCCCCGGCTCGACGAGCACCTCGAGGTTCCCGGACGCGACGACGCCGACGACGACCGGCGGCGCGCGCGGCGCCGGCGGGCCCGCCGACTCGAGCTCGAACGCGAGGCGCTCCATCCCGTCCCTCCCCTCACCAGCTCCGGAACCGGGCGGGCGGCTCGTAGAGCCCGCCCGACCAGCGCACGAGGTCCTTCACGCTGCGCGCGGCGAGCAGATCGCGCGTCGCCTCGCGCTTGTCGATGCCGAGATCCTCCGCGCGGCGGATGACGCCCCGGCGGCGGAGCTCCTCGACGGCGCGCCGCGAGCGCGCGCGCCCGACCGGCGTGTAGCCGGCGACGCCGCGGATCGCCTCGGCGCGCTCCTCCGGCGTGCGGCACAGGAGCAGGTTCGCGATCCCCTCCTCCGTCACCACGTGCGTCACGTCGTCGCCGTGGATCATCACCGGCGGGAGCGCCATGCCCATCGTCTCGGCGAGCCTCCACGCGTCGAGCCGCTCCACGAACGCCGGCTCCATGTGCTCACGGAACGTCTCGAGGAGCTGCACCACGAGCTTCCGCCCCCGCGGCATGGCCGCCGGATCCGCCTGCGCCTCGCGGCCGGCGCGGAGCCAGGCCGCGCTGGCGTGGCGACGGCCGCGCGCGTCCGCGCCCATGTTCGGCGCCCCGCCGAACCCGGTGATCCGGCTCGTCGTGGCGGTGGAGCTGTTCCCGGCGAGGTCCAGCTGGAGGGTCGAGCCGATGAAGAGATCGCAGGCGTAGTGCCCGGCGGTCTGCGAGAAGGCCCGGTTCGAGCGCAGGCTCCCGTCGCGCCCGGTGAAGAACACGTCCGGCCGCGCCGCGACGTAGCGCTCCATGCCGAGCTCCGAGCCGAACGCGTGGATCGACTCGACGAACCCCGCCTCGATGGCGGGGATGAGGGTCGGGTGGGGGTTGAGCGCCCACTGCCGGCAGATCTTCCCGCGCAGCCCGAGCCGCTCCGCGTAGGTGGGCAGGATGAGCTCGATGGCCGCCGAGTCGAAGCCGATGCCGTGGTTGAGCCGCTCGACCCCGTACTCCGCGTAGATCCCCTTCACGACCATCATGGCCATGAGGACCTGGACCTCGCCGATCTGCGCCGGATCGCGCGTGAACAGCGGCTCGATCGCGCTCTTGGCCGGCGCGACCGTGACGAAGTCCACCCAGCCGGCGGGGATGTCGACGCGCGGGAGCCGCTCCACGCGCTCGTCCACCTGGGCGACGACGATCCCGTCCTTGAAGGCCGTCGCCTCGACGATGGCAGGCGTGTCCTCGGTGTTGGGGCCGGTGTAGAGGTTCCCCTCGCCATCGGCGGCGATGGCCGAGACGAGCGCGACGCGCGGCGTGAGGTCCACGAAGTAGCGGGCGTAGAGCTCGAGGTAGGTGTGGATGGCGCCGATCTCGATCCGCCCGGCGGCGACGAGCTGCGCGAGGCGCGTCCCCTGCGGCCCGGAGAAGGAGAAGTCCAGGCGGCGCGCGAGGCCGCGCTCGAAGAGCTCGACGTGCTCGGGGAGCGCGAGCACCGACATGACGAGGTGCAGATCGTGGACGCGGGCGGGATCGGCCCGCGCGAGGGCGCGCGCGAGGAAGTCGGCCTGCTTCTGGTTGTCGCCCTCCAGGCAGACGCGGTCGCCCGGCTCGAGGAGGGCCTCGAGGAGCGGCGTCACGCGCCCGGGATCGACCCAGCGTCCGCCGCCGACGGCGGCGCTCGCGCGCGCGAGCCGAGCGAGGCGGCTCCGCCGGGCGGTGTCCCAGACGCGCGTCACGGGGCCTCCCGGGCGCGCCGCCTCGGCCGGCCGCGGGGGCGGCGCGGCGGCTCGGTAGACGGCACGACGCTCGC
>NZ_JALCZC010000152.1:0-7982 GCF_022690805.1 Anaeromyxobacter sp. SG66 | reverse complement strand
CGCCCCAGCGGCGAAGCCGCTGGGGCCCCACCCCTGCTCGGCGGGGCCCGTGAACCTGCGCGCCCGCTTTCGCGGGTGCGCGCAGGTTCCCCGCCGGAGGGGCTTCGCCCCTCCCGCGCTTCGCGCGGGGCCCTCCCACTGCAAAGCTCGGGGGGGCCGTGAACCTGCGCGCCTGCCGCGGCTCAGGCCTTCACGCCGCTCGCCGGGACCTGACCTTCGGCCTCGCCCGCGCGCGTGCGCGCCTCGGCGGCGTAGCGGTTCAGCTTGTTGTAGAGAGTCTTCTCGCTGATCCCGAGGATCTCGGCGGTGCGCGCCTTGTTCCCGCCGTTCTTCTGCAGCGACGCGAGGATGTACTCCTTCTCGACCTTGTCGAGCGGGATCCCGAGCGGCATCCGCAGCGTCGCCGCCTCCGGGCGGGAGGCCTGCATGTCCGGCGGGAGGTGCTCCTCGCCGATGACGTCGCCGTCCACGAGGATCATCGCGCGCTCGACGGTGTTGCGCAGCTCGCGGATGTTTCCGGGCCAGGCGTACCCCTGCAGGATCCCGAGCGCGGCGGGCGACACGCCTTGCACGTGCTTGCCGGTCTCGCCGTTGAACTTCTCGAGGAAGTGATGAACGAGGAGCGGGACGTCCTCGCGCCGCTCCTTGAGCGCGGGGAGCTGGATCGTGAAGACGTGGAGGCGGAAGTAGAGGTCCTCGCGGAAGCGGCCCTTGCGGATCTCCTCCTTGAGATCGCGGTTCGTCGCGCAGATGACGCGGACGTCCACCTCCACCTCGGCGCGCCCGCCCAGCCGGCGGAACCGGCGCTCCTCCAGGACGCGGAGGAACTTCGCCTGGAGCTCGAGCGGCAGCTCCCCGATCTCGTCGAGGAAGATCGTGCCGTTGTGCGCGAGCTCGAAGTTGCCGAGCCTGCGCTGGTCCGCGCCGGTGAACGCCCCCCGCTCGTACCCGAAGAGCTCCGACTCGATGAGGGTCGCGGGGATCGCGCCGCAGTTCACCGCGACGAAAGGCTTCTCCTTGCGCGGCGAGAGGTTGTGGATCGCGCGCGCCACCACCTCCTTGCCGGTCCCGCTCTCGCCGCTGATGACGACGCTCGCCGTCGAGGGCGCGACCTTCTTCACGAGCTCGAACACCCGCTGCATCGAGGGGCCCGAGCCGATCATGTCCGTGCCGGGGGCGAGGGCGGCGATGCGGCGCCGCAGCAGCTGCACCTCGCGCATCGTCTCTTTCTTCTCGAGGGCGCGCTCGAGCACGAGCCGCAGGCGCGGCACCTCAAGCGGCTTCTCGATGAAGTCGTAGGCGCCCTCCTTGATCGCCTGCACCGCGGTCTGGATGGTCCCCCGGCCGGTGAGCAGCACGACGGGGCAGTCCGGCAGCTCGGCGCGGAGCGCGCGCAGGAGCCAGAGCCCGTCCATGTTCGGCATCACGAGGTCGGTGAGGATGACGTCGGGGTGCCCCTCGATGGCCCGGCGGAGCGCCTCGGTGCCGTCGCTCGCGGTCTGGACGTCGTAGCCCCAGCGCTGCGTCAGCTCCGCCAGCGCGTCGCGGCTGTCGGCCTCGTCGTCGACGATGAGGACCCGGTATTTCATTCGCGATCGTTCCTCGGGAGCCGCAAGGTGAGGCGCTCCAGCGCGCCCTCGTGCACGATGGCGAGGTCGCCGCCGAGCGCCCGTGCCGCGGCGTCCGCGACGTCCGTGTAATACCCGAGCTCGGGGTCCGGTTCACCCGCCGCGTGCTCGATGGTCAACCGCAAGCTCGCCGCCTCGGGCTCCACGCGAACCGACATCCGCCCGCCCTCCGGCGTCTCGACGAGCGCCCGCGAGACGAGGCCGAGCACGAGCCGCGACACCCGGCCCGGATCGCAGCGCGTCCGGGCGGAGCCCGGCGCGGCGTCCGCGTGCAGGTCGATGCGGCGCCGCCGGGCGTCGTGGCCGAACAGGCTGACCGTGTCCGCCGCGAGCGCGCCGACGTCGGTGTAGCCGAGCGGCGCGGAGGGATCGGTCACGTCGAGGAAGCGGCGCACCACCTCGTTGACCCTGCCGATCTGATCGCGCAGCGCGCCCAGGTGCGACGCCGAGGCGACGCCCGCGTCTCCGGCCGACGACAGCTTGTCCGCGAGCAGCGCGAGCTGGAGCGCCATCGCGTTCAGCGGGTTCTTGATGTCGTGCGCGACGCCCGCGGCCAGCCGGGTGAGCCCCTGCGATCGCATGGCGTGCTCGAGGCACTCGGCGTCCTGCGAGGTCCGGGCGAGGAGGAGCGTCCCCTCCCCGCTCGGGACGCGGTGCAGCTCGAGCACCTGGCCGTCCGGCCCCGGCACGCGCGCGATGGCGGGGCCGTCCCCGGCCAGCAGCGCGCGGAGCTCCGGCGCCGTCTCGGCGCGCGTCCGCAGCGCTCCGGTCAGGTCGGCGTCGGCCCCGAGCCCCAGCTGCGCTGCGAAGCCGGGGTCGGCGGCGACGACCGACCCGGACCGGTCGACGAAAGCGGCGCCTCTGGCGAATGGGTGCATGATGAGAACCTGGAAGTCGCGCCCTGAGATGCGTCGCGAC
The DNA here is from genome assembly GCF_022690805.1 of Anaeromyxobacter sp. SG66. NCBI lineage: Bacteria > Pseudomonadati > Myxococcota > Myxococcia > Myxococcales > Anaeromyxobacteraceae > Anaeromyxobacter > Anaeromyxobacter sp. SG66. Next base: position 5,436 of record NZ_JALCZC010000152.1, on the reverse strand, counting down.
GGTCGTTTTTTCAAGCCCGCTCGGATGATACCGGTAAAGCTCGGAGCCCTCGTGCGCGTGTTCCCGTCCGCCCCATCCGTCACCGTGGTCCTCGCCCTCTCCCTGGCCGCCTGTGCGACCGGAGCGCGCGGACCGGCCGACCGCGCCGCCCAGCCCGTGGCGGCCCCCGCGCCGTCGACGTCCCCCTCCCCGCCAGCGCGCGGAGGCGCCCTGGAAGCGGTCGCGCCCGCGGAACCGCCGGTCCGCACGGTCGCGCAGGTGACGATCGGGGCGGTCGGCGACGTCCTCATGCACGACGCGGTGAAGCAGTGCGCCGCGACCTACGGGCGCGGCGCCCCGGACGCGGGCTTCTCCTGGCTCTACGCACCCGTCGCCGATCTCCTCGCCGCGCCCGACGTCATGTTCGCGAACCTCGAGACGCCCGTGGCGCCCGCCACGGCTCAGGGCACGCGCCCGTTCGTGTTCAACGCGCCGCCCGAGGCGGTGGCCGCGCTGCAGCACGCCGGCGTGGACCTCGTCTCCTTCGCGAACAACCACGTGTTCGACCAGGGGCGGCCCGGCTTCGAGGAGACCGTCCGGCGGCTCGACGCGCTGCGGATGCGCTACGTCGGGGCGGGCCCGTCCGGGCGCGCCTCCGGCCCGGTCACGGTGGACGCCGCGGGGATGCGGATCGCGTTCCTCGGGTACGCCCACTTCTTCAACCAGGACGGAAACGCCTGCCCCGCGGCGCGAGCTTGCCTCCAGGCGTCGCAGCTCGATCGCGAGGGGGCGGTGGAGAGCGTCCGCCGCGCGGCCTCCGAGGCAGACGCGGTGGTCGTGTCGCTCCACTGGGGCGAGGAGTACGCGCCCCAGCCGCGCGCCGAGGACGTGGAGCTCGCCCACCGGCTCGCCGACGCGGGCGCGCTCGTGGTCCTCGGCCACCATCCCCACGTCCTGCAGCCCGTCGAGCTGTACCGCCGCGCCGACGGCCGCACCGCCGTCATCGCCTACTCGCTCGGGAACTTCGTCTCGAACCAGTCGCGCAACTACGTGCCGGGCGTGACCCCCGAGGCCGTCGCGGCGACGAGGGACGGCGCGCTCCTGCGCGTGAAGCTGGCGCGCCGCGACTACGGGCGGGGCGTCGCGCGCGTGGAGGTGGCGGGCGCGGACTTCCTGCCGCTCTGGACGGAGAACGACACCGTGGAGATCGACCGGCGCAAGGAGCCCGGCCGGAAGCCCGCCATCCGCGTCGTCGCGGTCGATCGCGCGCTCGCGCAGGTGCGCGCGGAGCTCGCCGCCTTCCCGGACCCCGTCCCGGCCGATCGCGCGGAGGCCTGGACGCGGCTCCGCGCGCGCGAGCAGCTCCTCGCCGGCCGCCGCGCGGCGGTCGCGGCGGTGATGGGAGAGGACCTCCTGCGGACGCTCGCCCCGGGAGAGCTCGCGCCCGCGAGCGTCGCGTCGCCAGCGCCGGAGCCGGCGAAGCCGGTCAGCGCCGCTACTCCTTGACCGACGTGGTGACCGTCCGCGCGTGGCCGGTGTCGGCCGGCTGCACGTCGGGCCGCGCGGGCACCTTCAGCTCGACGAGCTCGATCCCGAGCCGCTGCGCGTACTCGAAGATCCGCTCGTCCCGGTAGAACTCGCCGAACACGATCCGGTGGCAGCCTGCGTTCGCGATGAGCTTGAAGCACGGCCAGCACGGCGAGGCGGTCGTGTAGATCGCGGAGCCCTCGATCGCGACGCCGTTCTTCGCCGCCTGGATGATCGCGTTCGCCTCCGCGTGAACGGTCGCGACGCAGTGACCGTCCTCCATCATGTGCCCCGCCTCGGTGCAGTGCGGCAGGCCGCGGATCGAGCCGTTGTACCCGGTGGAGAGGATCGTCTTGTCGCGCACCAGCACCGCGCCGACGTGCTTGCGATCGCAGGTCGCGCGCGTCGCGACGACGCGCGCCACGTTCATGAAGTACTCGTCCCAGCTGACCCGATTATCCATCCGCCCTCCGGCTGTCCGGAGGCGGCATCCTACTCCAGGGGCCCGACTTCCGGCGGAGAGAGCGATTAACATGCAGGCATGCTCCGGACCGCCGTCGCGCTCTCCGCGCTCCTCGCCGCGCTCCCGTCGTTCGCCCAGCAGTCGCCCGCCCTGCCTCCCGTGGCGACGCCGTCGGGACGGGCGCAGCCCGATCCCGCCGCTCCGCCGTCCGCGCCCGTGACGCCGGGGGCGGGGACGGCGAAACGCTCCCAGCCGCCCGACAAGCCGCTCCCGCGCGGCGCGGTGCTCGAGGAGATCTCCGGCGTGCTGGAGGGCGTGGACGGGCACGCGCACCGGATCACCGTCGGGACGGCGGGGGGCAAGGTGACGCTCACGGTCGACCGCAACACCATGGTCTACACGTCGGCGGGGCTCGGGACGGTGGCGGATCTCGTCCCCGGATCGCAGCTCCGGGCCGGGCGGAACGCCGACGCGCTCGCGTACTGGGTGCAGGTTCGCAGGCCGGCCGCCGGGGAGCCGCAGTCCACTCCCGGCCAGGGCACCGGCCCAGGCGGCGGAAGCGGGCCGCCGGCCGAGGGAGGGCGCGGGGCCGGGACCGGCGGCGCCAGCGTCCCGAGCGGCGTGGGTCCGGGCAGCGTCTCGCCGGGTCCAGCCGCGCCGGGGACTGGCGCGACCGGACGTTAGCGAAGCCTAGAGCGCGCCGGGCGCGGCGGGCAGCGACACGGGCTGGGTGCGCGCGGCGACCTCCGCCTGCCCGGCCGCGACCTGCGCGTCCTGCGTGCCGCCGCGGCCGCGCTGGGCGACCTCGCCCGAGCCGTCGTCGGAGAGGCGCGCGAGGCCGTGGTCGGCGAGGAAGCGCCGGATCTTCGCGGCCGGGGCGACGAACGTCTCGCCGGGCATCGGCACGTCGAACGCGTACTGGTCGGCGTCCTTGCCGAACTCCACGCGCGCCGTGCGGTAGCCCTCGACGAGGCCGATGAGGCGGCCGCGCGGGACGTCGAACACGCCGCCGCCGCTGCTGCCGTAGCCGATGGCCGCGTCGGTCTTGAGCGACTTGGCGCGCCGCGGCGCGGCCGCGTTCTCGAGGAACTCGTACTCGACCTGGGAGACGATTCCGGCCGCGACCGAGAGCCCCTTCCCGAACGGCGCGCCGATGACCACGAGATCGTCGCCGAGGTCGAGGCTCTCGTCCGGCGCGAGCGGCGTGACGGGCAGCTCCGCGCCGACCTCGAGGACCGCGATGTCCGTCTCCGGCAGCTTGCCGGTCGCGACGACCTTCGCGGCGAGGTGCGCGTCGCGCCCGCTCGGGAGCACCTCGATGCGGACGGGCTCCTGCCAGGCGCGGCCCGGCTCGACGACGTGCGCGTTCGTGAGGACGAAGCTCCGCTTGCCCTCGCGGGCGAACGCGATCCCCGAGGCGCTGCGGACGACCTCGCCGCCCGCGGTGATCCGGATGCGCACCGCGCTCGGGAACACCTTGTGGACGGTCTCCGCGCGCGGGTTGCCGGCGCGGGCGGGAGAGGAGAGCCCGAGGAGGGGCGAGGCGACGAGGAAGAGGCCGGCCACGAGAGCGGCCCCGCCGAGGCTCGGAAGGAGGCGGGTCTTGAGCACGTCCCGTCCAACGGGGGGCGCTTCACCCGAATTCCCCCGGGTGGAGCGCTTGCGCCTTTCGACCCCCCGTGTGGGCGAGCGTCCGCTCGCACGGCAGGAGGGCGGGAACTCCACCCTGCCCCACCTTCGTAGTACCCTCGCCGCGGCATGGAGCGGCTCTCCCCCGACACCATCATCGGGATCGATCTCGGCACGACGAACTCGTGCGGTGCGGTCGCCCACGGCGACGGTCAGGTGAAGCTCATCCCCTACAAGGGCGGCGAGTACACCATCCCGTCCATCTTCGCGATCGACGACAAGGGCAACGAGCTCATCGGCCACGAGGCGAAGCGCCAGTGGCAGCTCAACCCGCGGAACACCCTCTACGCGACGAAGCGGCTCATCGGGCGCGCCCCGCGGGACGAGGTCGTCGACACGATGCAGCAGTCGGTCCAGTACCGCGTCCACGCGGGGGACCGGAACGACGTCGAGGTCGACTGCCACGGGCAGAGCTTCTCGATCCAGGAGATCGCCTCCCGGATCCTCGCGAAGATCCGGGACGTCGCGTCGGATCACCTCGGCTTCAAGGTCCGGCGCGCCGTCGTGACGGTGCCCGCGTACTTCACCGACCGGCAACGCCAGGCGGTGAAGGAGGCCGGGGCGTTGGTGGAGCTCGAGGTCGTGCGCATCATCAACGAGCCGACGGCCGCCGCCCTCGCCTACGGCATCGGCAAGCGGCTCGACGAGCGCGTCCTCGTGTACGACCTCGGCGGCGGCACGTTCGACGTGTCGATCATCGAGATCCGCGACCGCGTGTTCGAGGTGAAGGCCACCGGCGGCGACATCTTCCTCGGCGGCATCGACTTCGACGACGCGATGATCCGGTACGTCCTCGACGACTTCCGCAAGAAGCACGGAATCGACCTCTCGTCGGATCCGGTCGCGATGCAGCGCATCAAGGACCTCGCCGAGCGCACCAAGATCGACCTCTCGGCCCGCACCGAGGCGCCGTTCTCCATCCCGTTCATCACGATGACGCCGCAGGGCCAGCCCCTCAACATGGACGTGCGGTTCGACCGCAAGCTCCTCGAGGCGCTCACGCAGCACCTCGTGGACCGCTCGCTCAAGATCATGGGCGGGGTCATGGTGGACGCCGGGATCACCGCGAAGGACATCGACGAGGTCATGCTCGTCGGCGGGCAGACCCGGATGCCCGTCATCCAGGAGCGGCTCACGCGCTTCTTCGGGAAGCCGCCGTCGAAGGGCGTCCACCCCGACGAGGCGGTGGGGATCGGCGCCGCGCTCTACGGCTGGTCGCTCCAGGAGAGCTCCGACCTGAAGCTCCAGCTCCTCGACGTCATCCCCATGGCGATCGGCATCGAGCAGGCGGGCGGCGCGATGCACGTGGTCTTCCCGCGCAACGCCGCGATCCCCAACGCGCGGACCATCGCGGCCACGAACGCGGTCGACCGCCAGAGCGAGCTCGCGGTGCGCATCTACCAGGGCGATCAGCCCTGGTCGGTGGACAACGAGCTCCTCGGCGAGTTCACCTTCAGCGGCGTGCGGCCGGGCCGCGCCGGAGAGGTGCGGCTCGAGATCCTCTTCGAGGTCAACATCGAGGGGATCCTCACGATGTCCGCGCGCGACCTCGACACCGGCCGCCAGATGAAGACCACGGTCCGCATCTCGACGCGCTGAGCGCCGGACGATCCGGTCGCGCCTCCCTAGCCTCCTGAAGCTCGCGCGGCCCCCGGATCACCGGAGGCCGCGCGCGAGCGAGGCGGGTCCGCTCAGTCGCGGCGCGGGGCCGGGGCCGGCCGGCTCCCGCCGCCGTGCTGCGGCGCCTGGCGCGCCGGCGCTCCGCCGCCGCTGCTCCC
>NZ_JALCZC010000151.1:0-8085 GCF_022690805.1 Anaeromyxobacter sp. SG66 | reverse complement strand
GCCCGCGCGCGAGGCGGGCTCGCCGCGGCGAGTCGTCAGGGCGCCTTCCGGCGAGCTCAGCCCGCGGCCGCGGCGGGCGGGCTGCCCTCGCCGGGCCTGAGCTCACCCGCGTCCGCATCCGAGGCGCTGCGCTGGTCGCGCTTGCGCCCGGGGTGGTCGCGCATGCCCGGCGCGTACGGCATGACCACGTTGCGCCCCGCGCGCTTCGCCGCGTACAGCGCCCCGTCGGCGCAGTCGATGAGCGCGCCGAGGTCGCGCGCGTCGTCCGGGTAGATGGCGACGCCCACCGAGATGGTCACGTGGCCGGGGCCGACGCCCGGGTGCGGGATGGCCGCGGCGGTCACGGCGGCGCGCAGCTTCTCGGCGGCGACGAGCGCGGCCGCGCGGTCGGCGCGGGCGAGCACCACCGCGAACTCCTCGCCGCCGTAGCGCGCCACGACGTCCACCTTGCGCGCGGCCCCGCCCAGCACCGCCGCGACCCGGCGCAGCACCGTGTCGCCGGAGGCGTGGCCGAAGGCCTCGTTGTAGCGGCGGAAGTGATCGACGTCGACGAGGGCCACGGCGGTCGCGTGGTCGAAGCGCGCGCTCCGCTCGAGCTCGTCCTCGAGGCGCGCGAACAGGCTCCGGCGGTTGTGCGCACCCGTGAGCGCGTCCGTCTGTGACAGCCGGACCATCTTCTGGTGGAGGCGCGCGTTCGCGACGGCGATGGCGGACTGCGCCGCGATCGCCTCGAGCAGCCGGCGCTCCTGCGGCGAGAGCCCGCCGCCCGCCGGCCGGAGCGCGATCGCCCCCGCGCCCTCCTCGCCGCGGGCCATCGGCACCTCGAGCCAGCCGGGGCGCGCCTGGCCCGGGGGGAGCCGGGTGCCGACCGCCGCCCCGTCGCTGCCGTAGGCGGCGCGCACCACCCGCTCGCCGGTCGCCTCGTCGACGAGGAGCACCTGGAGCTCCGCCGCGCCGAGGGCGCTCCCCACCTGCGCGGCGGTCGCGCGGACGAGCTCGTCGAGATCGAGCGTCGCACCGAGCGTGCGCCCCAGCTCGAACAGCAGCGTCAGCTCGCGCACGCGCGCCTCGAGCTCCGCCTTGAGCGAGAGCTCGCGCTCCATCGAGGCGATCGACGCCGCGTCCTCGATGCGGCGGACGTGGAGGTCGGTGATGGCGGCGAGCGTCTCGTTGTAGGTGCTCGCCACCTGGCCGATCTCGTCCTCGCCCTCGTCCGGCACGCGGTGCAGGAAGTCGCCCTCGCGCGCCCGCCGCATGCCCGCGGCGAGCCGCCGGAGGCGGCGGTCGACGACGTAGCGCACCACCACGAGGTGCATCGCCGCGAGCCCCGCCGCCAGCACGACGAGCGCCACGAGCGCGATCCGGTGGAGCGGCTCGACGGCCGGCGCGAGCGCCCGGCTCTCGTGGCGCAGCCAGAGGACCACGGCGAGGGAGAAGAGGAGGCCGGGGGCGCCGACCGCGATGAGCAGCTTGCGGCCGATGGAGCGCCGGATCGATCGGAGCATGGGCGAGGGAAGGTTATAACCCGTCGGATGCGTCTCCTGACGAGCGAGCGGCTGGCCGCCTTCCCGCACGGCTTCACGACCCGCCCCGGCGGCGCGTCCCCGCCGCCCTGGGACGCCCTGAACCTGGGGGGCGCCGTGGGCGACGAGCCGGCCCGGGTCGAGGAGAACTGGCGCCGGCTCGAGGCCGCCACCGGGCTGCGGTTCGCGCGCGTCCGGCAGGTGCACGGGACCCGCTGCCTCCGGGCGACGGCGGCGACCCCGCCGGCGGAGGAGGCGGACGCGGTCGTGTCCGTCACCGCCGGCGTCGCCGCGTGCGTCTCGGTGGCCGACTGCGTGCCGGTGCTCGTCGCCGATCCCGAGGGCGGGGCGGTCGCCGCGGTCCACGCCGGCTGGCGCGGCACGATCGGGCTCGCCGCCGCCGAGGGCGTCCGCGCGCTCGCGCGGGAGGGCGCCGACCCGGCGCGCCTCGTCGCCGCCATCGGCCCGTCGATCGGGCCGTGCTGCTACGAGGTCTCGGCCGAGCTCGCCGAGCGGTTCCGGGCGCGCTTCGGCGCCGAGGTCGTCCGCGCCGGCGCCGCTGCGCGCCTCGACCTGTGGCGCGCGAACCTCCTCGCGCTCGAGGAGGCCGGGGTGCGTTCCGAGCGCGTCGAGGTGCTCGGCCGCTGCACCGCCTGCGAGCGGGAGCTGTTCTTCTCTCACCGTCGCGACGCGGGGCGCACCGGGCGCCAGGTAGGCTTCATCGCACCCGCGTCCGCTCCCGGCAGCGCACATCCGCGGCGGCCAGGCGAGGGGCCCCTTCCTTGACGGGCGGCCCCCGAACCCTAGAATTTTCCAGTTTTGAGACCCCTCGCGCGAAACGCCTCCGCGGCGCTCGTCGTGTTGCTCGGCTGCGCCGGCGGCGGCGCCGCCGCGCCCTCGGAGGTCGAGGCGCTCCGCGCGGAGGTGCGCGCGCTGCGCGCCGACAACGAGGTGCTCGCGCGCAAGGTGGACGGGCTCTCCGCACGCATGGAGCTCGCCGGCGCGCGCGCCGCGCGAGACCCGGCGCCGCGCCGCGCCCCGGCCGCCGAGGCGCTCCCGCCCGTGGTCCCGCCCGACCTGGCGGTCGTGAGGGTGGAGCCCTCCGAGCCGCCCCCGGTCGTCCTCAGGATGGCTCCCTCCGAGCCGCTCCCCGCGGTGGTCCCCGCCGCAGGCGCACCCCAGCCCCGGCGCCCGCCGCCGCCCGTGCCGACCGCGCTCCCCCTCGCCGAGCCCGCGCCCGAGCGGCTCGAGGCGCGCGCGCTCGGCGGCGGCCGCGAGCTCTCGGTCGAGGCCGATCGCGAGCTCCGCGCGGCGCGCCGCCGCGACGGCGTCGCCCGCGCGCACGCCCTCGAGGACTTCGTCGCCCGCTACCCGCGCCACCCCGCGGCCGACAACGCGCTCGTCGAGGCGGCCGAGTCGTACGCGGCGGCGGGCAAGGACGACGCGGCCTGCGCGCTCGCGGCACGGGCCGGCGACGACTACCCCGCCGGCGACGCGCTGTCCGGCGCCCTCGAGCGGCTCGCCGCCTGCGAGTCCCGGCGCGGCTCCGCCAGCGCGGAGCGGCGCATCCTCGAGCGCCTCGTCACCGAGTTTCCGAGGACCCCGGCCGCCGAGCGCGCCGGGACTCGCCTCGCAGCCATCTCCGGGCAGGGCGGCGACACGTCGCCGCGCGTCCCGGCAAGGAGCGGTCCATGATCCGCAGACACCTCGTCGCCGTCCTCGCCCTCCTTCCGGCCGCTGCGCTCGCGCAGGCCGGGGCGCTCGACGCGGCGCGCGACGCCGCCCGGACCGCGAGCGCCGATCCGCAGGTGGAGGCCACCGGCGCCGTGCAGGACGGGGCGCCCTCGGAGACCGCGGCCGCCGTACCCGCGGACGCGGCCGGCGCACCGGCGGCGGGCGAGGAGGGCCTCGCGCCGGCCGTGGCCGGCACCGCGCTCGCGCTGGAGGACGCCGCCACGAGCGGCGGCCAGACGCCGGACACGTACACGATCCGGCCCGGAGACACGCTCTGGGATCTCTCCGGCCGCTACCTGAACAACCCCTGGTACTGGCCGAAGATCTGGTCCTACAACCCGGACATCGAGAACCCGCACTGGATCTACCCGGGCAACCTGCTCAGGTTCTACCCCTCCGCCGACGAGGGCCCGACGCGCGTCGAGCCGGCCGGGGAGCCGGTGGCCGAGGCCGAGGAGGCGCCGCCGCGCGAGCTCGAGGACCTCTCCCGCGCGGACGGGAAGTCCGACGACGACGGCGACGCGGTGGCGGTCGTCGGGCCCTACAAGATCGGCTACGTCTCCCCGCGCGCGCTCCTCGCGCGGCACGACACGTTCGTCACCCCGCGCGAGCTCGCCGAGTCGGGCGCGATCAAGGCCGCGTTCGAGGAGAAGCTCATGCTCTCCAGCCACGACAAGGCGTACGCGCGGTTCGAGCGGCGCGCCGAGGTGAAGCCGGGCGAGACCTACGTCATCTTCAAGACGGAGCGGCCCATTCGCCACCCGCGCACGAACGAGCTCTTCGGCTGGCAGTCCACCGTGCTCGGCGCGGCCAAGGTGGTCGCGGTGGACGACAAGGCGGCGACGCTCGTCATCACGCAGTCGTTCGAGCCCATCGAGCGCGGCGCCATGCTCGGTCCGTGGACGGAGCGCTTCCTCCGCCGGGTGGATCGCCGCGCGAACCGCCGCGCGCTCGAGGGCACCATCGTCGGCGGCCAGGTCCAGGTCGTCACCCAGCTCGGAGAGCACCACGTCGTCTTCATCGACCGCGGCTCCGCCGACGGCGTGGAGGAGGGCAACGTCTTCACGGCGGTCCGCGCCGGCGACCCTTACGGCCGCGCGCCGGGCCTGCCGGCCTGGGATTCGAGCCTCCCGAAGGAGGACATCGGCGAGATGCTCGTCATCGACGTGAAGGAGCGCGCCTCGGCGGCGCTCGTCACGCGCAGCCTCGTGGAGCTCGCCATCGGCGATCGGGTGGAGATGCGCGCCGTCCGCTCGGCGGCCGAGGGGGCCGGCGGTCGCTAGCTCCACCGTCCTCCGGGTGCGCGGGCGCCGGCCAGGCCGTCGCTCTCGCACGGCTTCCCGCGCGCCCTCCCGCCGGCCGCAATCCTACCGGTTTACGGGAGGTAGGAGGCCGTTTTGACCGTGTCGGCAGGTACGGTCCGTGCATTCGGCGGCGGGTCCCCACCTTGACGCTCCACCACCCGGTGGGTATATGGCCCCGCTCCATGGAGGAGGCGACCACCATCCGTCCGGGCGACGGCCTTTACCCGGACCGCCTCGCGCAGACGCCCGATCGTCCGGCCGAGCTGCGCCTGCGCGGCGCGCTCGCCGACCTCCGGCGCGTCGCCGTCGTCGGCTCGCGCCACCCGGACGCCTACGGGGAGGAGATGGCGCGCCTCCTGGCCGCGGGGCTCGCCCGGGCGGGCGTCTCCGTCGTCTCCGGCGGCGCCCTGGGCATCGACGCCATCGCGCACCGCGCGGCGCTCGACGCGGCCGGCCACACGGTCGCCGTCCTCGGCACCGGCGTCGACGTGCTCTACCCGGCCTCGAACCGGCCGCTCCTCCAGCGCGTGCTCGCCGAGGGCGGCGCGATCCTCTCCGAGCTGCCCGACGGGACGCCGGGCTTCGCCGGGAACTTCCCCCGGCGGAACCGGATCGTCTCGGGCCTGTCGGAGGCGGTCGTGGTCGTCCAGGCCGGGGAGAAGAGCGGGGCGCTCATCACGGCCGACTGGGCGCGGACGCACGGCGTGCCGGTGTTCGCGGTGCCGGGCGACGCGCGCGAGCCGCTCTCCGCCGGGCCGATCGCGCTCCTCCGCCGGGGCGCGAAGGTCGCCGCCTCGGCCGAGGACGTGCTCGGGGCGCTCGGCATCCCGGCAGCGCCGGTCGCCGAGCGGCAGCTCGCGCTGCCCGCGCTCGCCGCGCCCGAGAGCGCGCTCCTCGCGGCGCTCGCCCGGCGCCCGCGTCACGCCGACGAGATCGCGCGCCAGGCGGGCCTCGCGCCCGGCCCGGCGCTCGCCGGGCTGCTCACCCTCGAGCTCGAGGGTTTGTGCGAGCAGCGCCCGGGCCATTACTTTCTGCGCCGCACGTAGGGGGACCCCGACAGATGCCGAGAGCCACGAAGGTCGCAGCCGCGGAGGGCATGAAGAAGGAGAAGGCCGCTCCGCCCAAGCGCGCCGCGAAGAAGCCCGCGGTGGGGGGCAACCTCGTCATCGTCGAGTCGCCCGCCAAGGCGAAGACGATCAAGAAGTACCTCGGTCGCTCCTACGACGTCCGCGCGTCGGTCGGCCACGTGAAGGACCTGCCGAAGTCCAAGATCGGCGTCGACGTCGAGGCGGGCTTCACGCCGCAGTACGACGTCATCAAGGGGAAGGCCAAGGTCCTCTCCGAGATCAAGCGCGCCGCGCGCACCGCCGAGCGCGTCTTCCTCGCGACCGACCCCGATCGCGAGGGCGAGGCGATCGCCTTCCACATCGCGGAGGAGATCGGCGACTCGGGCGACGGCCGCGTCCGCCGCGTCCTCTTCAACGAGATCACCAAGAACGCGATCCAGAAGGCGATCGAGAAGCCGCTCGACCTCGACCGCAAGAAGTTCGACTCGCAGCAGGCGCGCCGCATCCTCGACCGGCTCGTCGGCTACCAGATCAGCCCCATCCTCTGGAAGAAGGTCCGCCGCGGCCTCTCCGCCGGGCGCGTCCAGTCCGTGGCGGTGCGCCTCGTGGTCGAGCGCGAGCGCGAGATCGAGGCGTTCAAGCCCGAGGAGTACTGGACGCTCGAGGCGGAGCTCGCCGCGAAGCTCCCGCCGGAGTTCCGCGCCCGGCTCTCGAAGGTCGACGGCCAGAAGGCGGAGCTGAAGGAAGGCGCGGTCACCCACGCGCTCGTGAAGGACCTCGACGGCGCGACCTACGTCGTCGCCAACGTCGACAAGAAGGAGCGCCGCCGCAACGCGCCGCCGCCCTTCACGACGGCGAAGCTGCAGCAGGAGGCGGCGAACCGCCTCGGCTTCACGGCCAAGAAGACGATGACCCTCGCGCAGAAGCTCTACGAGGGCGTCGAGCTCGGCGACGAGGGCGCGATCGGCCTCATCACGTACATGCGCACGGACTCCGTCCGGCTCTCCACCGAGGCGGTGGACGCGGCGCGCGGCTACATCGCCGACGCCTACGGCAAGGACCACCTGCCGGAGGCGCCGAACGTCTACAAGACGAAGGCGAAGGCCGCCCAGGAGGCCCACGAGGCGGTCCGCCCGACCTCGCTCGAGTGGACGCCGGCCCGCGTGGCCCCGTACTTCGAGCAGATCGGCGAGCGCGACATGTACCGGCTGTACGAGCTCATCTGGAACCGGTTCGTCGCCTGCCAGATGGTCCCGGCGGTCTACGACCAGACCACCGCGGACATCACCGCCGGCCGGGCCACGTTCCGGGCCACCGGCTCCATCCTCAAGTTCCCCGGCTACCTCGCCGTCTACGGCGCGAAGCCGCCCGAGGAGGAGGCCGGCGCCGAGGAGGAGGCGAAGGAGAACGGCGATCGCGAGAAGGCGAACGAGGAGCGCCAGCTGCCGCCGCTCGAGGCCGGCATGACGCTCGACCTGCGCCGGCTCCTCCCCGAGCAGCACTTCACGCAGCCGCCCCCGCGCTTCAACGAGTCGTCCCTCGTGAAGGAGCTCGAGCAGCGCGGCATCGGCCGGCCGTCCACCTACGCCGCCATCCTCGAGAACATCCAGGAGAAGACCTACGTCGAGAAGGTCGAGCGGAACTTCAAGCCGACCCACCTCGGCCTCGTCGTCACCGACGAGCTCGTGAAGAGCTTCCCGCGCGAGATGGACCTCGCCTTCACCGCCGGCATGGAGGAGCGCCTCGACGAGATCGAGGAGGGGAGCGCCGCCTGGCAGCAGGTCCTGAAGGACTTCTACGACAGCTTCAAGGACGACCTCGCGAAGGCCGAGGTCAACATGCGCGACGTGAAGCGCCAGGAGATCGCGACCGAGCTCACGTGCGAGAAGTGCGGCAAGCCCATGGTCATCAAGTGGGGCCGCATGGGCGAGTTCCTCGCGTGCTCCGGCTACCCCGAGTGCCGGAACACGATGAACTTCAAGCGCGAGGACGGGAAGATCGTCCCGGAGAAGGAGGAGGACGTCCCGACGGACGAGAAGTGCCCGGAGTGCGGCGCCGCGATGGTGATGAAGCGCGGCCGCTTCGGCCGCTTCCTCGCGTGCACCCGCTACCCCGAGTGCAAGGGCACGAAGCCCATCTCCATCGGCGTGTCCTGCCCGAAGGGCTGCGGCGGGTACATCACGGAGAAGCGCTCGCGCCGCGGGAAGACCTTCTACGGCTGCTCGTCCTATCCCAAGTGCGACTTCGTGTCCTGGGATCGGCCCCGGAACGAGGCCTGCCCGCAGTGCGGCAGCGCGTACCTCCTCGACAAGTACTCGAAGAAGACGGGCCCGTACGTGGCCTGCCCGAACAAGGAGTGCGGCTACCGGCGCGACTCCGAGGCGAAGGGTCCGGAGACCGCGCCCGAGAGCGCGTAGCCGAGATCCGATTCTCGCCCCAGCGAGCGAAGCGAGCCCG
>NZ_JALCZC010000150.1:0-8113 GCF_022690805.1 Anaeromyxobacter sp. SG66 | reverse complement strand
CGCCCGCCTCGACCTCCTTCAGGACCTTGATGATCTGCTCGTCGGTGAACTTGCTCTTCCGCATCCGTCCTCCACGATCAGTAGAGGACTCACGCTTCGACCCGTCCAGTTTTCGGGGGGCAGGTCACAGGCGTTACCGAGTACATCTCGACGGGCCCGCCACTGCTGGCTGGGGTGTTTGGCGGAATCGCCAGCCCCGACGTGTACGATGCCGAAAGCGAACCGTAGACGAGGTTCGCCGGTGGCAGCAGGGGCTCTTCGACCGCAATCGTTAGTACGGACGCCGTGGTGCCGCTCGCGTTACTTCCGGTGACGGTGTACGCAACGGCGGGGGCTAGGACCGCAGGCGTCCCGGAGATCACTCCTGTGGCCGTGTCGAGTACGATTCCTTGCGGCAGACTCGGAGCAACGGCATAGGTTTCTACGGTCCCGCCGGTCACGTACGGAACATTTGGAGTGATGGGTCGCCCAACCGTGTAGGTAGCGGGATTCGCGGAATAGACGAGTCCGCGCGGGGGAGGCGGCGGAGGCGGGGGCGGCGGAGGGTCCGCAACCGTCATTGTGAGGCTCGCAGTCGTGTAACCGCGCGAGTTCCTCGCCGTCACGATGTAGTCCGCGGTCCCGGTAGCCTGCGTCGGCGTGCCCGAAATAACGCCTGTCAGCGTATCAAACGTCAGCCCCACAGGAATCGGTGGCGCAACAGAAAACTCTGTTGCGTTCCCATTCAGCGTTGGGGCGTTCGGTGTGATGGCCTTACCCGTGACATAGATCGCCGGGTTAGCCGAATAAGTCAGATTGCTCGGCGGCTGCCCCGTCGGATTCTCGGTGCCTGAGCACCCCGCGACAAGGAGTGCCGCCGTAGCTAACAGTGTACTGAACGTCAGGCGCGGTCGCACCCTAGTAGAAGACAGCGTTCGTTCCTACTTGTCCACCGTATCTCTACCTCTACTGTACGAAGTCACGTGTGGCCTACCAGGGCGGAGGGGTGAGGCCGCGAGCGCGCCAGTGGCCGACGCGAGCCTCCTCGTTGCGGATGAGCTGGTAGCGACAGCGAGCGAGGATCTCCGACGGTGAAAGTGGTCGGCGCAGCAGCTCGCTCACCAGGAAGCGCATCATCACCACCGAGAGCGGCGCTCTTTTTCCCCAGCCTGCGGTGCTCCCGCACTAGGAACCACAGCGTGCTCAGGCTCGCCGTCATGTGTTGGTGCCAACCTTGCCACGCACGCGCCTCGTAGTGGTCGAAGCCCACACCTCGCCCTTGGGTTTTCGAAGGCCTCCTCGATGAGGTGGCGCCGCTGGCCGCCTTCACCAACTCGTCCAGCGGCGTGCGGGGCGGAGCGTTGGAGAGGAAGATCCATGCGCTGGTCGCTGCCGAGCGACTCGATCGCGAGTGTCCGTGCCTTCGCGAGTATGCGAGCGCGATGACGATGCGCGTCCGTATCCATCGTGGCGCCGCCCAGGTCGGCGGCAGCTGCGTCGAGCTCGATTCGGGGGGAGAGCGGATCCTCCTCGACCTTGGCATGCCGCTCGACGCCGAGGATGGCGACGTTCCGCTGCCGGACGTGCCGGGCATCCTGCGGGGCGACCCGAGCCTGCTCGGCGTCATCGTCTCCCACCTCCACGGGGACCACTGCGGGCTCGTGACGCACGCCGCGCCCGGGTTGCCGCTCGCGATCGGAATGATAGCAGCGCGCATCCTTCGCGAGGCCGAGTTCTTCACGGGGAGGGCTCCGCTCCCAGAGCCGCGCTGGCCGCTGCGCGATCGAGAGACCTTCGAGATCGGAGCTTTCCGGATCACGCCCTACCAAGTCGAGCACAGCGCGTTCGATGCCTTCGCCTTCCTCGTGGAGGCGGGCGGACGCCGGCTGCTCTACACTGGCGACTTCCGCGCGCACGGCAACGACGGCGAGCCGTTCGTGCGCCTTCTGAGGGATCCGCCACGTGGCGTTCACGCCCTCCTGATGGAGGGGACGCAGATCGGCGACGGCCGGGAGGGCGACGGGCCTGGTGAAGCCGAGCTGCGGGGCGCGCTCGCACGCCGGTTTCGCGAGTTTCCCGGTCTCGTCCTCGCAGCTTGGTCGTCGCAGAACCTCGACCGGTCGCGAACGATGTACGAGGCGGCGCGCGAGGCGGGGCGGACGCTGGTCGTCGACCTGTACTCGGCGACGCTCGCGCGCGTTGCTACCCGGGCCGGCATCCCCGTGCCCGGTGACGAGGGGCTCGAGGTCTACTGCCGCAAGCGCGAGCGCCTCCAGGTCAAGGACACGAAGGAGTTCCACAGGACGCGCTCCGTCCACCGGTGGCGGGTCTTTCCGAAGGATCTCGCCCCGCGGGCGCGCGAGATCGTGCTGCTGTTCCGACCGTCGATGCTCGGCGAGCTCGAGCGCGCGGGAGCACTGCGCGGTGCGCTCGCGATCTGGTCGCTCTGGCGCGGGTACCTAGCGAACGCGGCGGAGCAGCAGATGCAGCGCGTTCTTGCACACCACGGGGTTCCGCTCGAGGTCCATCACGTGTCTGGCCACGCATACGTTCCCGATCTTCAGATGCTCGTTCGCAGCGTGTCACCGGAACGCGTGATTCCCATCCACACGGCCGAACCTGCAGCGTACGCTTCGTTGTTCGCCAGAACCGAGCTTCGGCCTGATGGCGTATGGTGGGACGTGTAGGCCGACGGAGAGGAGCCCATGGACAACGAAGTCGCCCTCGAACGACTGGCGGATTTCGCTTCGACGAGGTACGCGCGCACCGCGTTCAAGCTGCATCAGAACGACGGCTACGTGCGTGTGAGCGCGGGCGGGTTCCGCGCCGTCTGCGTGTCGGATGATGCACCGCTCTGCGAGTTCGGCGCGGGAACTGCGGCGCGGCTGGACTCCGTCCTCCACCACTTCAACGCCGCGGTGCCGGGATCCGAGACGGCCAGGGCGAAGCTGGAGCGTCGCGTCCAGGCCCACGTCGTCCGCGCCGCGCTTTCGAATAGCCTCGAGCTTCTCTCCGTCCTGCCAGGGCTGCCGTTCGACCAGCTCCTGTTCGCGCTCGACGAGGTGCGGCTCGAGTTGGGCGACACTCCCGCGGACGACGTCATCCGCTGTGACCTCCTCGCGGTCGCGGTCACGGATCGCCGCTGCGAACCCGTCGTCATCGAGCTCAAGTGGGAGCGTCAGCTCGCCCAGCTTCGCCGGCAGCTCCAGGCGTTCAGTCGCGTAGTCAGCGCGCACCAGCCGGCGTTCGAGAAGCTGCTCGGAGCAGCCGTCGGGCGCCCAGGTGAAGTATCGGCCGCGCGTGTGCACCACGTCATCGTCTGGCCCAAGTCCGAGGACCCATCGTCGGCCGGCACGGGTCGAACGCGTTCGGAACTCGTGACTGCCAACATCTCCGCGGTGGCGTTCGAGAGGGTCGGCGCGGGATTCACATTCAGCCTCGAGGTCCCCGCAGCCTCTGCCGCCTGGCCTCTCCCGTAGGGCAACGTGATGGTCCGCTCCCCCGAATGTGAAGGCCAAGAACGGCTCAAGCGCCCTCCCGCGCTCTGTTTGGGATCGTCCGGCATTAGAAGGCGGCAGTCCGAAACCCCAGCGCACGTTAATAGTGACCGCCGACGGCTCGCGATAGGACCGGAGGGCGACACGTCGGCCGCCTAATCGACGGTGTCATCCTGCTCGCGCGCCAATTTGCAGCCCGGTAGTGTAGCTCGAACTGGCCATGGCCTCTCCCCGCACAAGATCCCGCAGTGGAGGCGACGGATGCCTTCCGTCATGACGAACGTTCGCGTGTACCTAACGATCGCGGAGGACGCGGCTGCAGAGTCGAAGCGACTTCTTGAGGAGGGAAGAAGTCCGAAACCTGATGGTCAGCCTGGGTATGTCGTGAGGCATGATCCTGAGCGCCGCTCCTTCAAGCAGAGCTTCATCGCAATCGCATTCGCCGGCATGTACCTCGAAGCGCTACTCGCGTTGGTGGGGAGGGAGCGCCTCGGCCCGGAGCTGTACAAGAAGATCGACCGCGCCCACACGACCTACGAGGAAAAGCTGAGGCTGCTCGGCGTCTCGGACTCGGATCTCCTAGCGGCCTGCAAGAGGTTTCGCGAGGCGAGAAACGATCTCATGCACGAGAAGCCCGTCGATCTGGAGTCGCAGGATCTCGGCGAGTGGCGAACGGCCCAAGATGAAGCCTCATTTGCGATCGAAACCGTAAGGGCGATAACGAAGGAGCTTCGAGGAGACTGACCTGCCAGCTTCGCGGGGGGCCCACTCACCGGCACGTTGGACCCGCGTCGGTCACCGCCTCCACCGGATGCGACCGATCGCCTTGACCTTGCTGACGGCAAGCGAACCCCGTTCGTTCCGAGCCTTCGACCCCGGCGCGGTGAGCGCCGCGATAACCGCGCCGCGTTCCGCTTCGTAGATCTCGCGAGCGTCGAAGTTCTCGTCGAGAAGCACCATCAGCACCGCATCCCACTCCTTAGTGACGTCGATCGACCCGAGCTGCTGGCCTTTCTTGCTGCGATTCTGGAGACACCGGCCCTTGATCTGGAGCCGACGAGGAGCGTCACCGCCACTTTGCTCAATGGCGTCGAAGCCCACCTGTCGCGCGACCGTGAGCTCCAGGCCCAGAAGCCGCGCGGCCTCGTACTCGGCGACCTCTCCCGTGATGCCGAGGGGCTTCCCGGTGACGGCGCGGTACTCCTGCGCGAGTGCTTTCGCGGTCCTCAGCAGCTCCATCGCGCGCGCGTGCCGAGCTGAAGCCTCGCCAGCGGCCGGGGCAATCGTAGTAGCCGCGCGGTCGCGGCATGCGTTGTCGTTCTTCGTGTTCACGTGAGCTCGTAGCACACAGTCAAACTCGCCCCATCACCCCGGGGAGGCGCCGCGACGATTCTGTCCCCGGCACGCATGTGCTTGCGCATGACACGGCAGCAAATCGGCATCCGGTTTCCGGTTCCTGGATAGCCCCCGACCGCACGGTGGAGGTCGCCTGCGTTCACGATCAGGGACTTCTTCGAGTCGCGTCTCGCGCGCGCCAGCCGCTCACCCAACTCCTGCTCGAACGCGGTCGCGCTCGGTGCCGACGAGGACGCCGTGGGGCGCGCCGGCATTCGCGCTGGCCTCTCTAGAACTGACTTCTCGAGGGCCCTGTTCACGCAGGGCGCTCCCGTGGCGGGAGCCGCAACGCGTTGGGACCGAGGCAACGCCTCCGTGCGCACTTGCTCGTTGCGAGTCAGCCACGCGAGCTGTTCGCCCTGCGCCAGCCCCTCCATCGGGACGACGCAGCGCTTGCCGTCGCCCACGACGAGCGGCATCAGGTCTTGACGATACGCCTCGCCGGCGAACCACAGGATCGTCCTCGCCTCGCGGTACTCGGTCCTCGCAGTCAGCTGGCGATGAACTCCCAGCGCCCATGCGCGTCGTTCGGCGCGCCCAGAGTCCGCGAGCGTCTGCTCGTACGGCGCGATCACGTCGCCGGGATGCACCAAGCCGTGCTTCGCGCTCAGGATGAACGTGTCGCGCGCGCCGCGACGGGCGAGAGCGTACGCCTTTCTGAAGAAGGAAGAGGGCGCGTACAGATCCTCCGCAGGGCAGGGAGCGGGAGCCTTCTTCTTCGTGCAACTGAGGAGTGCGAGGACCGGCTGCTCCAGCGCCGAGTTTGCGCTCGTGCTCATCGGGACGCTCGGGGGCGGAGTGATCACAGCGACTGGCTGCACAGCGCTCTCGCGAAGCTTTCCGCCACGAACGGATACCGACGGGGTGTGCGCCACCAGGCGCTGGAAGACGTCGAGGAACGCAGGATCGAACGAGCGCCCGACGTGCTTCACGTTCCAGAGCCCACTCCGCCGGATCGCTTCGTCGGCCGCGTGATGCCCCAGCCACCCGGACGAGGCCGGCTCCGCGGCCGCGGCCTCGGAGAGGAGCGCGATCGCGTGGGCCTCGATGTACGCGCGGATGCTGTTCGAGCCGGGCGTATCGTCGGCGTCGATCCACAGCACGCGCATGCTCGCGAGATACTCGCTCACGAGTCGCTCGAGGGGCAGTTCCGACGCGCGCATCTCGGGCGTCGGTGAAGTCGTCAACCATGCCTCCGTCACGTCTGGGCCGCGGCCCGAGCGTATGAGTGCGTGCCCAACGTGGTGGCGGAACACGGACCCGCGATGGTTGCCAACCCCGAGACCCGCATCGCCACCGTAGCCCTGGTGCTGCTTCAGTCGCTGCCACAAGGTCGTCTTCGACCCGGCAGAAACCGCATGCGTTCCTACGCGGACGACTCGCTGCCCCGCAGCATTCGGCGCGCGCACTTCGCCTGGCTCGAAGAAGAAGTACACGCCGCGGCCGGGCCACGACATGCGGCCGTCGCACGAGCCAAACGCTCTGCCTCCGCCCAGCCGCACCGACAGCTCGTCCAGAATCGCGTAGAAGTGCTCGCGGTACTCGCGGTGACTTGCGTTTGCCAACGGGATGTCCCCCCCGGAAAGCACCACGGTTCGCAGCGTCGACCACCGACCGGCGCGACGACTGCACTGCCGGTTCCGACGAGGTTCAGTCTCTCACGGCCACGGACAACGCCGACTCGCCGCCGCACAAGGACGCTGGGCCCAACGGCTCGCAGAACCGGCTTGCACGAAAGGCAACGTAACGTTTAGATTCGTGCTGTGCCGGGGACCGCGACAAAACCGAGTTGGGACAAGCTGTTCGCTACGGCCTCGGGGCAGGACGGCCTCTTCACGACCGGACAGGCCGCCGAGGCCGGCTACTACCATCAGCTCCTGAAGCGGTACGTCGAGTTCGGCCGCGTCAAGCGGGTGCGCCGCGGGATCTACCGCCTCGTTCACTACCCGACCGGCGAGCACGAGGAGCTCGCCGAGATTTGGCTCTGGTCGAAGCAGGCCGGGGTGTTCTCGCACGAGACGGCGCTCTCGCTGTACGAGCTCTCTGACGTCCTCCCGAAGCGCCTCCACCTCACGGTCCCGGCAGACTGGCGGCGGAGGCGCCTGAAGATCCCCCGCGGAGTGGTGCTGCACCACGCGACGGTGCGCGCCGACGAACGATCGTGGTTCGGCGCGGTACCCCTAACCGAACCGGGCCGAACCCTCCTCGACTGTGCGATGACGCACCTCTCGCCGGAGCTGCTCGCCCAGGCCTTTCAGCAGGCCCGGGCCAGGGGGCTCGTTTCGTCGGATGGCCTCGCGGAGATCGCGCAGGCCGCCGGGTTGCGTGAGGTCCCAGGATGAAGCCCCGCGAGTACGCGACTCCGGCAGCGTTCAAGGCGGCGCTCGACCAGCGGCTGCGGAACGTGGCCGAGCCGGGCGTCATCGCGCGCCGGCGGCAACTGCTCGTGTTCGATCGGTACCTTGCGCGGCTGGTGCGTGTCCTCGGCGACGCGGCCACGCTCAAGGGCGGCCTCGTTCTCGAACTGCGCCTCGACCGGGCGCGGACCACGCGCGACATCGACCTCCGCCTCGTCGGATCGCCCGATGGCCTGCTCGCGCGCCTCCAGGAGGCGGGCAGGCTCGACCTCGGCGACTTCATGTCCTTCGAGGTCAGGGTGGACGCCCGCCACCCCGATATCACCGGCCCCGGCGTCCAGTACGAAGGCCAGCGGTTTCGGGCGGAGTGCCGTCTCGCGGGCATGCTCTATGGTCAGCCCTTCGGCGTCGACGTCGCGTTCGGCGATCCCATTCTCGGCGAACCCGAGCTGATCACCGGCGACGATCTCCTGGCGTTCGCCGGCATCGCCGCCCCCGAGCTGCGGGTGTATCCGGTCGAGACGCACGTCGCGGAGAAGCTCCATGCCTACACGCTGCCACGAGCTACGCCGAGCACGCGCGTGAAGGACCTGCCCGACCTGGCGCTGCTCGGGCAGATCGGCCCTCGGGACGCGCGGCGGCTCCGAGCTGCTCTGGAGCAGACCTTCGGGTTCCGCGCGACGCATCCCACTCCACCGCGCCTGCCGGATCCGCCGATGGACTGGAAGGATCCGTACGCGGCGATCGCTGAAGAAGATGGTTGTGTCCCTAAGAATGTGTGAATCGGAAGTTCGCGGAGGCTGAGAAGGAAGTGGAAGCTCCTCGGTGACCAAACACCAACGGCCTCGCTTGGCGGCGAGTCCAAGGAGCTTCCAGTGAACGAGG
>NZ_JALCZC010000015.1:0-72116 GCF_022690805.1 Anaeromyxobacter sp. SG66 | reverse complement strand
CGCGGCCGTGCGGGATGCGCTCGCGCAGGCGCTCGGGGTCGCGGCGTCGGACCTCGCCACGCCCTGGGGCGCGGAGCGCGCGCTCGAGCGGCGGATGGTCGTCGCGCTGCGGCGCGAGGCGCGGAGCCGACCGCTCTCGCTCGCGGTGCCGCTCGCCTGGCTCGCCGCGCGGCGCGCGGAGGTCCGGCGCACGGCGCTGGTGCTCCGCGGCGCGGCGCTCGGGCTGCCCGCGGGCGAGATCCTCGATCTCGCGGAGGAGGGCCCGTGACGCACGCCGCCCGAGCGGGGCAGGCTGCCGGAGGGCCGCTGCGGCTCGTGGTCGTGGTCCGCCCGGGGGACGCGCTCGGGTTCCGCCTCGCCGGCGCCACCGTGGAGGAGGCCGGGCGCGGCGAGGAGGCCGCGACGCTCCGGCGGCTCGCGGGCGCAGCGGACGCAGGCGTGCTCGCCGTCGAGGAGGAGGTCCTCGCGGCGGCGGGACCCCGCCCGCTGCGGCGCGCGCGAGAGCGCGGCCTCCCCGTGGTGCTGCCCTTCGCGCTGCCGCGCCGCTGGGGCGAGGAGGGGCGCGGCCGCGCCTACGTCGCGGCGCTGCTCCGCCGCGCCGTCGGGTACGGCGTGAAGCTCGGCGCGGCCGGGGAGGGACCATGACGGGCAGGCTCGTCCGGATCGCAGGGCCGACCGTCATCGCGGACGGGCTCGCCGGGGCCGGGCTGAACGAGGTCGTGTGGGTCGGAGAGGAGCGCCTCCTCGGCGAGGTGATCCGGCTCGAGCGCGACCTCGCGACGATCCAGGTGTACGAGGAGACGGAGGGGCTCGCGCTGGGCGAGCCCGCGGAGCCGACGGGCGAGCCGCTCGCGGTGGAGCTCGGGCCCGGGCTCCTCGGCTCGGTCTTCGACGGCGTCCAGCGCCCCCTCGACGCCCTCGCCGCGCGCCAGGGCGACTTCCTCGGACGCGGCGCCCGCCTGCCGGCGCTCGATCGGGCGCGGCGCTGGGAGCTCGAGCCGAGCGTCCGCGCGGGCGACGAGCTCCTCCCCGGCGCCTGCCTCGGGATCGCGCGCTCCGGTCCCGACGCGCACCCGGTGCTCGCGCCGCCGGGCGCGGGCGGGCGGATCGCCGAGGTCCGCGGGGGCGCCGTGACCGTGGACGAGCCGGTCGTCCGGCTCGAGGGCGGCACGGAGCTCGCGCTCGCCCATCGCTGGCCGGTTCGCCGGCCGCGCCCCATCCGCCGCCGGCTCGCGCCCGACGTGCCGTTCCTCACCGGCCAGCGCGTGCTCGACTGCTTCTTCCCGGTCTCGTCGGGCGGCACGGCGATGGTGCCGGGCGGCTTCGGGACGGGCAAGACCGTGCTCGAGCAGAGCCTCGCCAAGCACGCCGCCGCGGACGTGGTCGTCTACGTGGGCTGCGGCGAGCGCGGCAACGAGATGGCCGAGGTGCTCGACGAGCTGCCCAAGCTCGACGACCCCCGCACCGGCGGGCCGCTCCTCGGTCGCACCGTCCTCGTCGTGAACACCTCGAACATGCCGGTCGCCGCGCGCGAGGCCTCGATCTACACGGGCTGCACGATCGCCGAGTACTTCCGCGACATGGGCCGCTCGGTCGCGCTCATGATCGACTCCACCTCCCGCTGGGCCGAGGCGCTGCGCGAGATCTCGGCGCGCCTCGAGGAGATGCCGGGCGAGGAGGGCTACCCGACCTACCTCGCGTCGCGGCTCGCGCGGTTCTACGAGCGCGCCGGGCGCGTCGAGACGCTGGGGTGCGGCGAGGGCTCGGTCACCGTGGTGGGCGCGGTGTCGCCGCCCGGCGGCGATCTCTCGGAGCCCGTCACGCAGTGCTCGCTGCGCGCGACGGGCGTGCTGTGGGCGCTGTCGGCCGACCTCGCGCACCGCCGCCACTACCCGGCGCTGGACTGGGGCGTTTCCTTCTCGCTCGAGGCGGAGCGGCTCCGGGGCTGGTTCGAGCGAGAGGCCGGGGAGGGGTTCGGGGCGCTGCGCGAGGAGGCGATGCACCTCCTGCAGCGGGAGCGCGAGCTCGTCGAGGTGGCGGAGCTCGTGGGCACCGAGTCGCTCCAGGACGCCGAGCGGCTGGTGCTGGAGTCGGCGCGGCTGCTGCGCGAGGGGTTCCTCCGGCAGAGCGCCTACGATCCCGCGGACGCGAGCTGCCCGCCCCGCAAGGCGCTCGAGATGCTGCGGCTCCACCTCGAGCTCCACGGCCGTGCGGCCAACGCCGTCGCGGCGGGCGTGCCGCTCCGCTCCATCCTCGAGGCCGGGCTTTCGGCCCGCCTCCTCCGCCTCGGCTCCGTTCCGGCGGAGGCCATCGCGAGCGGCGCCGGAGCGCTCCGCGCCGAGATCGCGGAGGCCATCGCGCGCCTCGAGGCGGAGTGAGCCATGGACCTCGTGACGCGGCGGGTGCGTGGAGCGGAGGGGATCGCGGGGCCGCTCCTGTTCCTCGAGGGAGTCCCGCGCGCGCGGCTCGGCGAGATCGTCCGCATCCGCGCCGGGGGTGAGGAGCGCCGGGGGCAGATCATCGAGCTCACCGGCGCCCGCGTCGCGATCCAGGTGCTCGAGGAGACGCGCGGCCTCTCGCCGGCGCGCGCGGAGGTGACGCTCACCGGCGAGGTCGCGGCCCTCGGCGTCTCGCGCGGCATGCTCGGCCGCGTGCTCGATGGGCTCGGCCGCCCCGTGGACGGGCTGCCGCCGCCCATCGCCGAGGCGCGCCTGCCCATCCACGGCGCGGCGCTGAACGTCACGCGGCGCGAGAAGCCCGCCGACTTCATCGAGACCGGCATCTCCGCGATCGACGGGATGAACACCCTCGTCCGCGGGCAGAAGCTCCCGGTGTTCTCCTGCGCCGGCCTGCCCGCGGGGCGGCTCGCCGCGCAGCTCGTGTGCCAGGCGCGCGTCCGCGGCGGCGAGCGCTTCGCGGTGGTGTTCGCCGCCATGGGCGCGCCGTTCCGCGAGTACGACGCCTACCTGGAGGCGTTCCGGCGCGCGGGCGTGCTCGATCGGACGGCGGTGTTCCTGAACCGCGCGGAGGACCCGCCCATCGAGCGGCTGATGACACCGCGCTGCGCGCTCACCTGCGCCGAGCACCTCGCCTTCGGACACGGCCTGCACGTCCTCGTCGTGCTCACCGACATGACGAGCTACTGCGAGGCGCTGCGCGAGGTCGCGCTGGCGCGCGAGGAGGTGCCCGGCAGGCGCGGCTACCCCGGCTACATGTACACGGACCTCGCGACCCTCTACGAGCGCGCCGGGCGGATCGCCGGCCGGCCCGGCTCGATCACGCAGGTCCCGGTGCTGACGATGCCGGACGACGACCTCACCCACCCCATCCCCGATCTCTCCGGGTACATCACGGAGGGACAGATCGTCCTCTCGCGCGAGCTCGACAGGCGGGGCATCTACCCGCCCATCGACGTGCTGCCCTCGCTCTCGCGGCTCATGGGGCTCGGGGTCGGCGCCGGCCGCACCCGCGCCGACCACCGGCCCGTCGCGGACCAGCTCTACGCGCTCTACGCGCGCGGGCGCGACGTGCGCCGCATGGCCGCGATCGTGGGCGCGGCGAACCTCGGCGAGGACGAGCGGCGGCTCCTCGACGTCGCGGATCGGTTCGAGCGCGAGCTCGTCGGCCAGGGGGACGCGTTCCGCTCGATCGAGGACACGCTCGAGCTCGGGTGGAAGCTCATGGCCCCGTTCCCGCCCGAGGCGCTCACCCGCCTCCCGGCAGCGGTGCTCGAGGCGCGCCGGAAGGAGGCTCCGTGAGCCGCACGCCCACGACGCGCATGGGCCTGCTGGAGGTGCGGGGGCGCGCCGAGATCGCGTCGAAGGGTGCGCGCCTGCTGCGCGCCAAGCGCGAGGTGCTCGCGGGGGAGCTCTGGAGGCTCATGCGCGAGGTCCTCGCCGGGCGCGCGCGCCTCGACGAGGTGCTGCGCGAGGCGGTGAAGGCGCTCGGGATCTCGCGCGCGCTCGACGGGGAGGAGGCGCTCGAGTCGCTCGCCCTCGCCGCCGGGCGCGAGGTGCCGCTCCAGGTGAGCGTGCGGCGGGTGTGGGGCGTGCCGACGCCGTCGGTCTCGGCGCCGCCGCTCGTGCGCGCGGCGGACGAGCGGGGCAGCGCGCCGACGAGCTGGGGACTCGCGGGCGCCGAGGCGGCGCGGCGCCACGAGGAGGCGCTCGAGGTGCTGCTCCGGATCGCCTCGCGGGAGCTGCACCTCGCCCGGCTGGGCGAGGAGATCCAGGCGACCTCCCGGCGAATCAACGCGCTCGAGCAGCTCGTGCTCCCCGCGCTCGCCGCCGAGGCGGGCCGCGTCGAGGCAGCGCTCGACGAGCGAGACCGCGAGGACGTCGTGCGGCTTAAGCGGTTCCGGGCTCGGGGCGCGCGCCATCGCGCCGGCGCCGCCGGCTCGTCAGCGCGCTGAGCGAGCTCAGCTCACGACGGGCGGCGCCACAGCGGCTCGAGCTCGAGCGGCAGCTCCTGCCCGACGAGCTCGGCGTCGGCCTCGGCCATCTGCGCGCGGAGCGCGGCGAACACGGCGCGGACCGCGGCCTCGACCTCCTGCGGATCGCGCTCGAGGTCCTCCGCCACGATGGCGTAGAAGTCGTCGGCGGAGCGGAGCGGGCGCGGCGGGCGCGCGGAGTGGCGCTCGCAGGCGGTGAGGCGGCTGCCGAAGGGCTCGGGCAGGTGCTCGCGGAGGTCGTCGAACTCCGGGCGCTGGATGCGCTGCGCGAGCGCGCACATGACCGCCTCGACCGCGCGCGCTGCCTCGGCGCGGCGAGGGAGCCCCTCGCGCGCGAGGGCGGTCACGAGGGCCTGGAAGTTCGCGTCCTGAAGCGGATCGTGATCGCCGGGGAGAGCCATGCCGCCAAGATCATCACGCGACCACGACACGGCAGCGCCCGCGCGGTCGGCGGTCCCCCTCACGGGGGCGGGTTCGCGCATCCCCAAACGGGCGAAGAACGGTGCCCCGGGGGCGGGCGTGGGGTGGTACGACCGCCACCCATCATGCGCCGATGGGATCCCAGCGGGGCGGCCAGGGGGCCGCGCGTGGCTCGGCTCGGTCCGCTGGCGTTCCTCGTCCTCGCGCTGGGGACGGTGGCCGTGGGCGCTGGCGCCTTCGGCATGCTGAGCCAGGCGGCCACGCTCGACGCGGTCGTCTCCGCCGAGCTCGCGCCGATCCACGGCGAGCTGCGCTCGATCGCCCCGGCGCTCGCTCGCGCGCACGACGAGGCGCTCGAGGCCGCGCGAACGAAGCTCGCGGCCAGCATCCACAACGCCTCGCGCGCCCTGCTCGCCGCCGCCGCGGTGGCGCTCGCCCTCGCCGCTGGAGCCTTCGCAGTCGCCCGGCGCTCGGTCCGCGCGCTGGCCCGCAGCGAGGCGCGCTACCGCGCCGCCTTCGAGAACGCCGCGATCGGCATCGCCCACGTCGCGCTGGATGGGCGCTGGCTGCGGGTCAACCGCCGCTACGCCGAGATCCTCGGCTACACCGAGGACGAGCTGTGCGCGCTCCGCTTCCAGGACATGACGCACCCCGAGGACGTCGGGGAGAACGAGGCGCACGGCCGGCGGCTCGTCACGGGGGAGGACGAGACCTACACGGTGGAGAAGCGTTACCTCCGGCGAGACGGTCGGGCCACCTGGGTGAACCTCACGGTCGCGCTGGTGCGCGACGGCGCAGGCCGGCCGCGTTCCTTCATCTCCGTGGCCGAGCCGATCGACCGGCGAAAGGCCGTCGAGGACGAGCTCCGCGACGCGCTCCGAGCGCGGGACGAGTTCCTCGCGGTGGCCTCCCACGAGCTCAGGACGCCGCTCACGAGCCTGCGGCTGCAGCTCGAGGGGCTAAAGCTCGCCGCCGCGCGCGGCGCGGCCTCGCCCGAGCGGATCGCGGCGAGCTCCGGGGCGGCGCTGCGCCAGCAGGCGCGGCTCGCCCGGCTGGTGGACGAGCTGCTCGACGTGTCCCGCCTCGACCGGGGAGAGCTGCGGATCGCGCCGCGCGAGGCGGACCTCGCCGAGGTCGTGCGCGTCGCCGCCGAGCGGCTGGGCGACGCAGCCTCGCGCGCCGGGAGCACGGTGCGGCTCGAGCTGCCGGACGCGATGCCGGCGCGCATCGATCCGGACGAGGTCGAGCGCGCCGTGGGACACGTGCTCGCGAACGCCCTCAAGTACGGCGCGGGGAAGCCGGTGGACGTGGAGCTCGAGCGCCGCGGCGAGGCGGGGCTCCTCGTCGTCCGAGACCGCGGCATCGGCGTCGATCCCTCGGTGCGCGAGCGCATCTTCGACCGGTTCGAGCGCGCGGTCTCCCCGCGCAACTTCGGAGGCCTGGGGCTCGGCCTGTTCGTGGCGCGCCGGGTGATCGAGGCGCACGGAGGGCGCATCGCCGTGGAGGATTCGGCGGGGGAGGGCGCCACCTTCCGCATCGAGCTCCCGCTCGCAGGACCGGTGGCGCTCGAGGCCGACGCGCGGGGTAGCGCGTCGACCGGCTGAGCCTCAGGCGAGGTCGAACACCAGCACCTCGGCCGCCTCGACGCCCTCGAGCCGCACCTCGCGCTCGTCGCTCATGGCCGCGCCGTCGCCCGCCGCGAGCGTCTCGTCTCCGAGTCGCAGCGTCCCTCGCGCCACCTGGACCCAGGCATGCCGGCCGGCGTCGAGCGGGAGCACCGCCCGCTCTCCCGCCCCGAGGAGCGCCGCGTACACCCGCGCGTCCTGGTGGATCGTCACGCTGCCGTCGGCGCCGTCGTGGGAGGCGACGAGCCGCAGCCGCCCGCGCCGCTCCTCCTCCGGAAACTGCTTCTGCTCGTAGCCCGGGAGGAGGCCGCGGCGCTCGGGCAGGATCCAGATCTGCAGGAAGCGGACGGGCTCGGAGTCGGAGCCGTTGAACTCGCTGTGCAGGACCCCGGTCCCGGCCGTCATGCGCTGCACCTCGCCTGGCCCGATGGTCGAGCCGGTCCCCATCGAGTCGCGGTGGGCGAGGCGGCCCGACAGCACGTAGGACAGGATCTCCATGTCGCGGTGGCCATGGGTCCCGAACCCCTGGCCCGGCGCGACGCGGTCCTCGTTGATGACGCGGAGCGTGCGGAACCCCATGTGGCCGGGGTCGTGGTAGTCGGCGAACGAGAACGTGTGGCGGGTATCGAGCCAGCCGTGGTCGAAGTGACCGCGAGCCTCGGAGCGGCGGATCGTGATCATCGCCGCTTCTTGGCGCCGGCAGGCGTGAAGATCAACGCCATCCTTGTGGCCCCTGCCATGCGTCCGGGCTGCCGGCGCCATCCCTCCACGCGCGCTGCCGTGCGCGATCGCCGTCCGGCGTGGCTCCTCGCGATGAGTCTCTCGCGGCGAAGGTCCGGCCGGCCCCTTCCCCGCAGGGGGCCACCGACGAGCCGCCAGGATCTCGAACCAGCACCGGCGTCCGGAGGTGTTCGGGGTCACGGCCGCTCGCCGTGAGCGCCTGTCGAGGCCTCCTCCTCGAAGTCCTCGCAAGGCCTATGCCGGGCGAGCACGCGCGTTCCAGTCTCAGCCGGACGGCGGGGACGCCGAGGCGTGCGCGAGGGAACGCCCGAGGCGCAGGCAGCGCGGGAAGGCACTCCGTCACACGCCGAGGACGGCGGTGAATCGTCCGAGTCCCAAGGAAGGGACCTCTCTTCTCGCTGTGCCCGGTTCGCGAACCGTCTCACGCTGCGAGGCGACAGGAGGTGTGGGATGCGTCGCTTGTGCACGTTCGTGGCGGTGCTGGCATTGGCGGCTTGCGGTGGGCGCGAACAGGACAATCAGCTGGGGGGCGCGTCGTCCGCGGGGCCACAAGCCTCCGGGGGGGCCGATAGTTTCGCCGTGAAGATCGATCTGGCGAGCTATGAGCATGGCAAGCCCAGGGGTGCCCTCGTCAAGCAGCTCGAGAAGCTATTCCATCCGAAGAAGTGGCGCGGGGAGACCGACGGACCCGTGCTGATGAATGCGGATAGCCTGCTCGAGCTCTCCGACAGCGAGAGGAGCGCGCTGAGGACCGTCCTGAAGGAGGGGCATGCCATCCTGGTGACCGGCGTCACCGAGGACCTGCTCGTGCGCCTTCACGCCATCAACGGGAGCGTCCCCGCGATCACGCTCACCAATCCTGCCGAGCTGTACGTGCTCGCGGCGCCGCAGGGGCGGTTGCGCATGCTCGCGATCCGGTCCATTCCCAACTTCGAGCCCTCTCCGGACGCCGACGTGCGCAAGGAGGCCTACGCCGAGATGGTGCTCGACTGGTTCCGGAGGCAAGTCCGCGGGACCTTCGAATCGGGGATCGCCTCCATGGCGAGCGCGCCCAGGGCGAGCGGGCCCAGGGCGATCGTGGCCGCCGAAGCACCCGGCTACAACACGCTGGGGAGCGAGCCGGAACAGTTCCCGTGGTCGCACACGGACGTCTTCAGCATGGAAGCCTTCTACAGCGATCACTGCGGGTCGAAGCAGAAGTGCACCGACACGTTCGCCGTGACAACCTACTCCTGGGCGGTGCATAGCCCCATCTCCGTGGTGGATCAGCCGGGCGACTACCTGCTGACACGCATCTCCGCCGCCGTGAACACGGGGGGCTGCAAGCTCTCCATCGGCAAGAACAACCGCTTCGCGGGGTACTGGCTCAGGCAGGCCAACGTGGGCGCCTCCGTGCCGGACGCCACGCTCAAAACCGGAGTGAAGGTCCTCGCCGGCTACACCGCGCCTCAGGCGCAGATGCCCAACGTGCAGTACAGCACCGGCGTGACCTGGAACTTCGGCGCGTCGGGGACGATCGGCTCGAGCGCGGGGTTCTCGGGCGGGAAGCCCAGCGCAGAGGTGAGCCGCTCGCTCGGGTTCAGCGCGGGCGTATCGTACAGCAACACGAAGACCTATCAGGCGGACGCGATCACGATCCTGCCGCAGATCTCCGCCGACCCAACGGATCCGTCGAAGGTCCGCTGGACGTACGATTCCTGGAACCACGTCAAGCAGAACATCGACCCGGGGAACCACGCGTGTGGCGGCCCGGGGCTCCTCGTCACCGCGGGGCTACCAGGGGTCATCTACGGTTCTTCGTTCGAGCCTTCACAGGAGTGGGTGTGGGCGCTGCTGCCGGAGGTTCGTAGCGCTCTGCCCGTCAACAGGGATGGCGTCCCCGTCCTGTCGGTGCAGGTCGATCTCTCCATGCTCCTCGGATGGTCTTACTTCTGGGACATCACCCAGTGCAACTACAGCGGGAGCCTCGGCACCTTCTGGGTCGGCGACAAGAGCATCGACGTGGTCGGCGACGTCGCGAACAATCCCAGCAACGGGCTCATGTTCGATTCGGGGTGCGGTACGGCCATGCACTTCGGGACGATCCCGCTCGGCAACCCCCGCAAGGAGCCGAGAGCGTCCAACGACAATGGCACCAACGTCGGCACCCCGTACCCTTTCACCTTCTCGCTCTCCCTCCCGCTCGCGCCCGATCCGCGCCTGATGCAGCTGACGAGCATCGAGCCGAACCACGGGCCCAGGGGCACCAGGGTCACGCTGAGGGGAACCAGCTTGCACACTGCGCACAGCGTCGACTTCGGGGGGCAGCTGCCGTCCAGCATGTCGATGGAGTGGCCCGAGGGCACGGACCCCGCGACGGGAAAGCGGTATGAGCCCTACATCACCGTGACGGCGCCGAACCCGGCGACTCCCGATTACGTCGGAACCACGGCGGCCATCTCCGTGGTAAACGCCGTGGGGATCTCGGGGGGCACCGCCGAGTTCAACTTTACGTACGAGTAGGCGGGCGCTTCCGCGGGTGAGGCGCGGGCCGTGTGGACCCCGGCCCGCGCCTGACTCCCTCGGTGCGAGCACCCGCAAGCATCCGGGAGGATCCTGCGGAGAGTCTCGGTAGCTTCAATGGACGACGGGCGGTTGAGCCAGGCCCAACCGCCCGTCCGAAATGGCTCCCCAGGCATGACTCGAACATGCGACCCGGTGATTAACAGTCACCTGCTCTGCCAACTGAGCTACTGGGGAATGGCAGGGGCGCGAATCTAGAGAAGGACCGCGGGCGCGTCAAGAGGGTATGCGACCCGTTTCGGCGGGTCGCGTACCGCCCACGATCGACGCCGCGGCAGCGAACGATCTTCGCGGCGCAGGGCCCACGAACCGCCCACCGTGTGATCAGCCGAGGCCGACGGCGCGCCCGAGGGCCGGACCCGGCAGCTATACTCGGCTCCGTGACGACGCCTCTCGCCTCCTGCGGCCGGCTCGCCGGCACGCCCGCCGGCCGGGCGCTCGCCCCCGCAGCGGTGGCGCGATGACCGCCGGCGGCCTCGCGCGCGAGCGGTTCGCCGCGGTGATGGCCCGCGATCCCATCCCGCTCGACGAGGCTGCGCTGGCGATCGCGGCGGAGGAGTACCCACACCTCGACGAGGCTGCGTACCTCGCCCGGCTCGACGCGCTCGCGGCGCGGGTCGTCGCCCGCTCGCCGGCTCCCGCCCGCGCCGCCTCGTTGCTCCGCGCGCTCCGCGAGGTGCTCGCGGGGGAAGAGGGGATGCACGGCGGGTCGACGGATTACGACGACCCGCGCAGCTCGTTTTTGAACGAGGTGCTCGACCGCCGCGTCGGCCTGCCGATCACGCTGTCCGTCGTGTACATGGAGGTCGGGCGCCGCGCAGGGGTCTCGCTTGACGGCGTCGGGATGCCGGGCCACTTCCTCGTGCGCTACCTCTCGCCCTCGGGCGCCGAGATCTTCGTGGACGCCTTCCACGGCGGGGAGATGCTCTCCGCCGACGACTGCCTGTCCCGCTACCGCGAGCGCACCGGGCGCGATCTCGACCGGCGCCTGCTCGGTCCATCCACCCCGGGCCAGATCGTGCTGCGCATGCTGGGGAACCTGCGCCGCCTCTACACCGCGCGGAAGGACGACCTCCGCGCCTGGTGGGTGCTCGACCGGATCCTGCTCGCCGCGCCGAGCCAGCTCGCGGCGCTCCGGGATCGCGGCCTCGCCGCGGCCCGGCTCGGAGCGGGCCGCTCGGCGGCGCGCGACCTCGAGACGTACCTCGCGCGCGCCCCGGACGCCCAGGACTCCGACTCGGTCCGCGCGACGCTGGCTCAGCTCCACGACGGGCCTGAGCTCGCGAACTGAGCGGGCTCCCCGGCTGCGGCTTCCGCTCAGCGCTCGCCGCCGCTCTTCGGATCACCCGGCGGTGCCGCGTCGGCGGCGCGCGCCGGAGGTCCGGCCTCGAGGCGCCGCAGCCGGAGCCGCTCGACCGGCTCGCCGCCCACGAGGTGGCGCTCGACGATCTCCGCGACGTCCGCGACCGAGACGTGGCCGTACCAGACGCCCTCCGGGTACACGACGATCGACGGGCCGAAGGCGCAGGCGTCGAGGCAGCCGGCGGCGTTCGCGCGGATCTGCTTGTCGAGCCCGCGGCGCTTGAGCTCCTCCTTCAGCGCCTGGCGGATCGCGGGCGAGCCCTTGCGCCCGCACGAGCCTCGCGGATCGTCCTCGGCCCGCACGTTCTCGCACACGAAGACGTGGTGGCGGAAGCGCATGCGGTGGTCCTAGCGCCGCGGGCGCCCGCCCGCACGCGAGTCGCTACGGCTCGCGCGCGACGATCTGACCGCGCGGCACGACCAGCAGCGCGCCTCCCGAGACGCAGAGGTCGTCCCCCACGAGGTGCCCGGAGGCCTCGCTCGCGAGGTACAGGCACGCGTGCACGACGTCCGCGACCTCGCCGACGCGCCGGTTCGGGAGGGCGCCGGCGATCGCCGCGCCGACGTCCTTCAGCTCCGCCTCCGCCATGGGCGTACGCACCCAGCCCGGGGAGACCAGGTTCACCCGGGTGCGCGGCGCGAGCTCCACCGCGAGGCTCATCGCGAGCGACTGGAGCGCGCCCTTCGTCGCCGCGTAGTGGCCGTGGCGCGCCTCGCCACGCTGGCCGGCGGTGGAGCCGATGAACACGACGTTGCCGCGGCCGTTCCGCCCCAGGTACGGCGTCGCCTCGCGCACGAGGTAGAACGCGCTGAACACGTTGACGCGGAAGATCTCCTCGAGCTGCGGTCCGGCGATCCGGTCGATGGGGCCCTCGTTCCAGATCGCGGCCGAGTGCACGATCTGGTCGAGCCCGCCGAGCGCCTTCACCGTGGCGTCGACCAGGTGGACGCAGCCGGCCTCGGTGCCGAGCTCGGCCCCGATCGCCACCGCGCGCCCGGGGTAGCGGGCCGCGAGCGCCTCCGCGGCCGCGCGGTTCGAGCGGTAGTGGACGGCGACCTTCATGCCCTGCGCGAGGAACGCCTCGGCGACGCCGAGGCCGATGCCGGACGAGGCGCCCGTGACGAGCGCGCAGCGCCCTGCGAGATCCGAGTAGCTCACCTGCACGCTCAACGCCGCCGCCGCTTCGCGCCGCGCCGGGCCGCCGGCACGGTCGCCTCGGGCGCCGTCCAGCGCGCGCCGTCGAGGACGTCCAGGATCTGCACGAACGAGGCGATCGACAGCGGCCACCGCGGCGTGTCCACGTCGGCCACGTGGCGCCGCGTCACGGCCTTCGCCGAGATCACCGCGAGCCTCTCGCGGTACTCCTTCGAGATGTACGTGCCGTACTCGGCCCAGACCCCCACGGCGCCGCACGCCTGGGCGACCGGCATGTCCTTCTTCGGGTTGTCGCCGACGTAGAGCACCTCGGTCCCCTCGAGCCCGAAGTCGCCGAGGACCCGGCGCAGCCCCGCCGGGCTGGGCTTCTCCGCCGCGCGCGGCAGCTCCACGACCACGGTCTTCTTGGAGCGGTAGGCCCCGGCCGCGTCCTTGCGGCGGATCTCGGGGTCGACGTTCTCGGGCAGGTCATAGCCCTTGAGCGCGTAGACCGCGTCGAAGAGACCGTCCAGCTCGAGCATCTGGATGCGCAGCTCGAGCGCGTTCCGCGGCGCGTCGGAGAGGGCGATGACCTTGAGCCCCCGCGCGCGGATCTTCTCGAGCGTCTCGCGGACGTGAGGGTAGGGGTGCAGGTAGCGCCGGCGCGCCTCGGCGAACGCGCGCCGCGCGGGGCGGATGACGAGCGCGTCGAACGAGTCGAAGTCCGCCTCGTACGGCCGGAAGAGCGACGACTCCTGGATCGCGAACGGGTACTCGTTCGACTCGTGGCGGGTATAGACCGCCTTCAGGGACTGGACGATCTCGATGCGGGGGCGGCCCGTGGTCTGCTCGAGCGAGGCGACCATGGCCTCGAGGCTCGGGACGATGTAGTCGACCCATGGGTAGAGCGTGTTGTCGAGGTCGGTGACGACGGCCTTCATGCGCGGCACGCGCGCATCGTAGCCGGTGGGTCCGCCACCCGCCACGCCCGTGTGCCGACGTGGGCGTGGGTGCGCCGCGCGCTGCGGGCGGGCGCCGCGGGCGGGCAGGGTGTAGATTCGGCGGCGATGGCCCCGACCGATCGCTTCGAGATCATCGCGCCGCTGCCGTCCTCCTCCGGGTTCCGTCGCGCCCTCGCCGTGGACCGCTCAGGGCCGCCCCGCGCGGTCGTGCTCGCGTTTGCCCCGGCGCGCGTCGCCGACGATCCGGTCCGACTCGCGGCGCTCGCGCGCGACGCCGAGGCCGCGGCGCGCGTGCGGCACCCGAACGTCGTGCCGGTCGACGGCCTCGAGACGGTGGGGGGCGCCGTCGCGGTGGTCGAGCCGCACCGGCCCGGTCCTTCGCTCCGCGACCTCCTCGACGCCGCCGGGCGGCTCCCTCCGGACGTGGCCGCCCGCGTCGTCGCCGACGCCTGTGCCGGGCTCGCGCGCGTCCACGCGCTCGATCCCGGCGATGGTCGCCCCCTCGCGCACGGCGCGCTCTCCGCCGAGCGGCTCGTCGTCGCCGCGGACGGAGCGACGGTGCTCACCGGCCTCGGCGCCGGGCTCGGAGAGGAGACGGCCGCGGACGTGCGCGCGCTCGCCGCGATCCTGCACGAGTGCCTCGTCGGCGAGCCCCCGCAGGCGCCGCCGCGGCCGCTCGACGCTCCCGGCATCCCTCCCGCGCTGGCGGCAGTCGTCGATCTCGCGCTCGGCGCGACGGGGGGACAGCCGCTGCGCTCGGCGGGCGTGCTGGGCGAGGCGATCGCGGCCGCGCTGCCGCTCGCGCCCCGCGAGGCGGTGGCGGCCCCCCCCGAGGCCACCCCCCCGGCGGACGAGGGCGAGCGCGCGGCGCCCGCGCGCCTCGTCGCGCGAGCCACGGGAGAGGACGCCGAGGCCGATCTCGCCGTCGAGCTGCTGGAGGACGGCGAGCCGGCCATGGTGGCGGCCACCCCGACCCCGACCCCGACCCCGACCGCGACCGCGAACGCGAGCCCGAGCCCGAGCCCGACCGCGATGGCTACGGGCAACCCGGTCGGAACGGAGACCCCGGCCTCCTCGGTGAACCCGCTCCTGCCGGAGCAAACGGCTCCGCCGGTGCAGCCGGTCCCGACCTCGACCCCCGTCCCGGCAGGACCGCGCGAGGCGGCTCTTCCTGAATGGTTCGCTCCCGCCGCGGCCGAGGCGCGCGGTGGCTCGGTGCTCCCTGAGCCCGTCGTCATCCCCGCGCGCGTCGCGCCTCAGGCGCCCGCGCCCGCCGTCGCGCCGGCGCCGGTACAGGTCCCGCGTCCTGCGGATCCGTTCTCGCCGCAGCCGGTCGCCTCGGGCGGAGTGGCTGCTCCTTCGCCGGACACGGTGTCCACGTTCCCCGCGCCCGTCGCCGCAGCGCCGCGGCGCTCGCGGGCCCCGCTCGCGATCGCCGCGCTGTGCCTTCTCGTCGGCTTCGGCGGGGGCTTCGTCGCCACCCGCGGCAGGATCCTCCCCGACCTCGTCCGCGCGGACGTCGCCGGACGCGAGCCCGCCCAGGCAGCCGAGGCCCGCCCCGAAACGCCCGCAGCCGGCGGCGCGGCACCGGCGAGGCCCGCCTCCACGGCGCCCGCGGAGGACGCCGGAGCTCCGCCCAGGGCTGCCGCGGCGGAGCCTGCTGCGGCCGCGCCGGCGAAGCCGGCGAAGAAGGCGCCGCCCCGCCGCGTCGTCGCCGCTGCTCCGTCGGCAGGGAAGGGGTTCCTCGTCGTGACCGCGCCGGCGGAGGCCGAGGTCCTCGTCGACGGAAAGCGCGTCGGTATGGGCGACGTGCGGCGCGAGGTCGACGTCGGCGCCCACCGCGTCGAGGTCCGGCTCGGCGGCGCCAGCGTGGCCGAGCGGTTCTCGATCTCGCGGGGCGAGACCTGGACCTACGACGTGACGCCCACCGTCAAGTAGCCGCCGGCGCCCGGACGAGGCTCCGCCCCGCGACGGCGCCGGGGCCGTCGCGCGAGGGTGAGCGTGAGCGGCATCCGTCTCTAGTGGTCGTGCCCTTCCGGCCCGTGGGCGTGACCGTGCTCCCGCTCCTCTTCGGTCGCCTCGCGGACGTCACGGATCGTGATGTCGAAGTAGAGCGTCTTGCCGGCGAGCGGGTGGTTCAGGTCGATCAGGATCTTGTCGCCCCGGACCTCCCGGATCACGAACGGGACGGGCTCGCCGTCCTCGCCTTCCGCCGTGAGCTCCATCCCGGGCTGGGGCTGGAAATCCGGCGGGAAGGCGGTGCGGTCGACCTCCTGGACGCCGCGCGCGTCGTGCTCGCCGTAGCCGTCCTTGGGCGGCACGGTCACCTGCTTGCGATCGCCGGCGGACAGCCCCTCGAGCGCCGACTCGAGGCCGGGCACGATCTGCCCCTCGCCGTGGAGATAGGTGAGGGGCTCGGCAGGCTCGGAGGCGTCGATGATCTTCCCGTCGCCGAGGTGGAGCGAGTAGTCGATGCCGACGACGGTTCCGTTCGAGATCTTCATGGCTCGAAAGATAACGCGCCGGCCGTCCCCGCGAACGGGTACGGCCGGCGCGCAGTCCGGGATTCGCAGCCGTGCCTGCTGACCCGGGAGGCGACTGGTGCCGCATGTCGACCTTTGCAGTCGACGTGCCGGTGGCAACCCGCGTGTGCGGGAAACGGCGCAAGGCCTGGAAATCCGTGGGCTCGGCTGGGTGGCCTCGGCCGCGGACTCCCCCGGGGATCGCTCGGGGAGAGCGAAACGCCTGCGCTTCCGCGCTTCCGCCTCGAAAGCTTTGCGACCGCCCGCGCGGCTACCAGTAACCCCAGCGGCGCCGGAGGACCCACTCGACGGCGAGCACGCCCGCCAGGGCGGCGAGGTACCACCAGCGATCCCACACTGGCACCGACTTGCGCCGGCCGATCTCGACCACCTCGGGATCCGCGAGCTTCAGGTCGGGGAGGCGGCCGCCCGGGAGGGCCGAGAACGCGCCGCCCGTGGCCTCCGCGAGCGCCGAGAGCAGCTCCGGGCGCGGCGCCGCATCGGAGTCCTCCGGGCCGGAGCCGCGCACCGCCACCGCGCCGGTCGCGACCTCGCCGTCCCGGCCGTGCGCGACGATCTTGTAGGCGCCGGGGCCCGGCGCGACGAGCTCCACGCGCGCGACGCCGTCCTCCCCCGCCACCGCCTCGCCTCGCGCGACGCTCCGGCCGTCGTCGTCGACGAGCTCCGCCGCGACGCGGTCGCCGGCGGCGGGCCCGAAGTCCGGTCGCCGGGAGGTGACCGCGATCCCGACCGGCGCCCCGGGCTCGACGGCGGGTGCATCGGGCTCGACCTGCAGGGGCGCGAGGCCCGGATCGCGCACGAGCCAGCGCAGGGCCTGGTTCCAGAAGCGCAGGTACGCGCGGTTCCCCTGGCCCGACTCGGCGGCGAGGAACCCCCAGCGCCAGGTCGCGTCGGTCGCGACCGCGAGCGTGCGGCCCTCGCCGACCTCGCGCACCGCGACGAGCGGCGCGGGGCGGCCCTCGACGAGGACCGCGGGCGCCTCGAGCAGGACCGACGCGCCGGCGCCGGGCGCCAGCGCGTGCGTGAGGTTCACCGCGGTGACGGGCGGCAACCCGCGCCAGACCCCCTCGTTCGCGGCGTCGCCCGGGGCGAGGCTCGTCACGGGGTGGCGCTTCCCCTCCGAGGTGAGCCGGGGCGCGATCTCGCCCTCCGCCATCGACGAGCCGTCGATCGGCGCGACGGGGAGGATCTCGGCGAGCGCCGTCTCGCCGTAGCGCCCGTCGCCGAAGCTCTGCTCGCCGCCGACCATGGCGAGCGCGCCGCCCCCGCGCACGTACTCGCGGAGCGCGGGCAGGAAGCGCTCGATCTCGAGCCCGCGGTACGGGGCGTAGGCGAAGTTCACGAAGACCACCGCGTCGAACGTCCGGAGCTGCTCCCCGAAGATCTCCGCCACCGGAAACGGGATGAGCGACAGGTCCTGCTGCGGCCCCGCGTCGTCGGCGTTCGAGCGGAGGATGAAGAAGCTCACGAGATCGACGTTGGGATCCTGCTTGAGCAGGCCGCGCAGGAAGCGCACGTCCCAGCTCGGCCGCCCTGCGACGAGCAGCACGCGGACGCGGTCCCGGATGACGCGCAGCACGAAGGAGTGCGCGTTGTTCTCGACGACCGCCTCGCCCGGGAACACCGGGGCCGCGACGGTGAAGACGAAGGTCCCCGTCGCGTCCGGCGCGAAGGAGAGCGGGACGGTGTAGCGGTCGCGGCCCCGTTCGAGGCGGACGGTGGCCGAGGCGACGACCGCCCCCTCGCGGCGCAGGACGAGCCGGACCTCCTCGTCGGAGAAGCCGCGCGCGCGGAGCGTCACGTCGACCGTGACGGTGTTCCGGACGAACGCGAACTCGTCGACCGCGACGCGCTCGATGGCGAGATCCTTGGGCGCCCCGCGCCCGACCGCGACGGCGTTCACCGGGATCCCGAGCGCGCGCGCCTTGGCGCGGGCCTCCGGGCCCACGCCCTCCGAGAGCGCGGCGTTGTCCGCTCCGTCCGACACCACGAGCAGGCCGGCGAGCCGCCGCGTCGAGCCGCTCGCGCCCGAGGCGACCGCGTCGAGTGCCCCGAGGAGGTCCGTCCGGCCCGCGCGCCCGGGGACGCCGCGCGCGGCCTCCGCCGGATCCACCGGCGCGACGTCCGCGCCGAACGTGTACCACTCGAGGTCCACGCGGTCCGAGAGCCGCTCGAGATCGGCGCGGTGCGCGGCGAGGAACGCCCCGGCCGCCGCCGCGCGGGGCTCGCCGTCCCGCTCCACCGGGAAGTTCATCGAGCGTGAAGCGTCGAGGAGGACGGCGAAGCGGTTGCGGACCCGCGCGGTCTGGAGGAGCTCGACGGCGGGCTCGAGCAGGAGGAACAGCGCGAGGACCGCCGCGAGGGCGCGGAGCGCGACGAGGGCTGCGCGCCGGGCGCGGCGCGCCTCGGAGCGCAGCCCCCGCAGCGCGAGGACCACGGCGCCGGCCGCGGCGAGCGCGGCCAGGGCGATCGCCCAGGTCGGCAGCGGCGTGAGCGCGGTGAGCCGCCAGGCGTTGTACCCGCCGTCCACGCTAGCTCCGCCTGCGGAGGATGAACGGGAGGTGCACGGCGTCGTCCTTGTAGTCCGTGCAGAGCGCGTACATCGCGAGGTTCACGCCGATGCGCAGCGCCGTCTCGCGCTGCGCCTCGCCGCCGGGCGTGCACGGATACTCCCAGTCGCCGAGCTCCGTGCGGGCCCATGCGCCGCCGAGATCGTTCTGCGAGTAGACCACCGCGAGGCGCCCGTCGAGCGTCTGCGCCTCGACCCAGGGCTTCACGAGCACGCGGCCGCCCTGGCGATCGAGGAGGTAGAACGTCTTGTTGAGGACGTGCTCGCGCGGCACGGGCGCGAGCGGGGAGGCGGGGAGCACCCGCGCGAGCTCACGGCGGACCGAGGCGTCGAACGGACCGGCCTCGGTGCCGTCGGCGGAGTCCACGACGAGGAATCCGCCGTACTGCAGGTGGCGGCGGAGGGCGGCGCGCTCGGCGTCGGTGAAGGGCGGGAGCGGCCCCGCCCCGGCGAGGTAGAGCCACGGCCAGCGGTGGAGCCCGGGATCGGAGAGCCGCACCGCGGCCGGTGCGCTCGCCGTCTCGATGGACGTCCGCCGCGCGAGCTCCCACCCGAGGCGGCGCAGCGCGGACGGTCGCGGGTTCCAGCTGCCGCCGTGCTGCACCTGGGCGAGGACGAGCTTCGAGGCGTCGGAGAACGCGCGAGCGCGCCGGGGGAGGGCGGCGAGGGTGGCGGCGGCCGCCGCCGCGGCGAGGAACGTGCGGCGTGGGATACGGGTCGGGCCGGGCATCGATCTCGCGCAGATCTTAGGCGGAAACCGGCGCGGGCGCCCGCGGAATCCCGGGCACGGGCGCCAGGTTGGCGCGCGCTCCACCCGCTGCTAGGGTGTGCGCCGTGTCGGTGCTCAAGAGCGTCCTCGACCTCGCAGCGCGCGCCGTCGCGGCCGCGACCGACCTGGGCCGCCTCGCGGAGCTGCTGCGCGACCGAGGGTTCGCGGTCGCGCTCGCGGCGGGGCTCCTCGGTCTCGCGGCGCTCACGGTCGCGGCGCGGTTCCCGCGCGGGCTGGCCGCGGCGGGCGGGGCGGTCCTCGCCGCCCTCGCCGCGTACGCGCTCCGCGGCGCGATCGCGGCGCACCTCGGGATCTCGCTCGCCGTGGCCACGCCCGTCCTCGCCGTCGTCGCGGGCGCCGCCTGCGCGCTGGTCCCGCTCGCGTTCCCCGCCGCCGTGGGCGCGCTGCCCGGGCTGCTGCTCGGCCTCCACGCGCCCATCGCCGGCCGCGCCGAGCTGGGCGCGGCGATCGGCGCGCTCGTCGCCGGGCTGGTCGGGCTGCTCTTCGCCCGGTTGG
The DNA here is from genome assembly GCF_022690805.1 of Anaeromyxobacter sp. SG66. Classification (NCBI taxonomy): domain Bacteria; kingdom Pseudomonadati; phylum Myxococcota; class Myxococcia; order Myxococcales; family Anaeromyxobacteraceae; genus Anaeromyxobacter; species Anaeromyxobacter sp. SG66. Next base: position 52,462 of record NZ_JALCZC010000015.1, on the reverse strand, counting down.
TGGCGGTCGGCTTCGCCTCCGCCGTGGGCGGCCTCCTGGTGGGCGCCGCCGCGGTCGCGCTCGGAGGAGCCCGCCCCCTCGCGCGAGAGCTCGTCACGCACCCGCTCGCGATCGTGGCCCTCGCCCTCGTGCTCGCCGTCGCGGGCGCCGCCTACCAGCTCGCCCACGGGGTCGCGCCGGCGCGCGCCCCGCGCCCGCCGCCAGCCGCCTGAGCGACGACGCTCGCGATCGCCTCCCGGCGCGGCGAGTCACGCCCGGCCACGCGGGGCGTCCGGCTCAGGACGTCGCTCGCTCGGGCCGGGCGCCGGCCGCCGGCTCGAGGGGCGCGATCGCGGCCATCAGTCCTCGGGCGGGCCGAGCAGCTCGAAGTCCGGGATCTCCGCGCGCAGGTAGTCCCGCAGCCGGGCCGTGAGCTTCGCCTCGATCTGGCGCGCCCGCTCGCGGGTGAGCTTGAAGCGATCGCCGATCTCCTGGAGCGTCAGGGGCGGCTCTCCGTCGGGGGGCAGGAGGCGCCGGTCGAAGATGTAGCGCTCCTTCTCGTCCTTGATGGTCTGCGAGAACGACTGGAGCTTCTCGCGGAAGATCCGGCGGAGCTGCTCGTCGCCGATCTGCTCGTCGGGAGCGCTCGCGCCGTCGAGCGCCAGGCGATCGAGGCGGGTCTGGCGCGCGTCGTCCTCGTCGCTGCGGAGGGGGGCGTCGAGCGAGACGTCCTCGCTCGACATCCGCGCGGTCATCTCGAGGACGTCCTTCTCCTCGACGTCGAGGTTCTTCGCGAGGAGGCGGGGAGTGGGATCGATGCCGCGGGCGAGGAGCTTCTCGCGCTCCTTGGACAGGTTGAAGAAGAGCTTGCGCTGGGCCTGGGTGGTGCCGAGCTTCACCATCCGCCAGTTCTCCATGAGGAACCGGATGATGTACGCGCGGATCCACCACGCCGCGTAGGACGAGAGCTTCACGCCCTTCCACGGGTCGTACTTCTTGACGGCCTGCATGAGGCCCATGTTCCCCTCCTGGACGAGGTCCAGGACCTGGAACGCGGTGCGGCGGTACTCGTGCGCGATCTTCACCACGAGGCGGAGGTTCGAGGCGACGAGGCGATAGGCGGCGTCGACGTCGCCCGTCTCGCGGTACCGCACCGCGAGCGCGTGCTCCTCCTCGCGCGAGAGCACCGGGTGGCGCGAGATCTCCGCCATGTACGCGCGGAGCGGGTCGTAGCGGACGAGCCCGCCCGCCCCGGCCTCGCGCTCGGCGCGCGAGGGCAGGCGTGGGAGCGGCCGGGAGGTGGCCTCGTCGTCGCGCGTGGGCTTCGCCATCGGGGTTTCGGGCGCGGCCAGGCAGGAATGCCGGCGCGCGCCCGTCGTTGTGTTATATGAGGTGCGGCGCCGCGTGCAAGAACTGCGGCGCCGGCACCGGCGCGTGGCGGGTCTTCGCGGAACGGCGCGGGTTCCGGTCCTCCCTCAGGACCGAGGCCGACGCGGTCCCTAGCGAGATGCCGCCATGCGCCGCTCACGAGCCGCGCCCGACTCGGTCGAGGCGCGAGCAGGAGTCTACGCATGGAGAACCCCGCCGCCGGGGCGCCAGAGCTGGCGCCCTCTGACTACGTCTCACAGGCCTCCTTCGACGAGCTCGGGCTCTCGGAGGCGGTCCGCCGCGCGATCGCCGAGCGAGGCTACGAGCGGCCGACCCCGGTGCAGGCCGCGACCTACCGGCCCGTCCGCGACGGCAAGGACGTGATCGTCCGGTCGAAGACCGGCACCGGCAAGACCGCCGCCTTCGCGATCCCCATCCTCGAGCGCGTGCCGGAGGGCCGGCGCAAGCCCTCCGCGCTCGTGATGTGCCCGACGCGCGAGCTCGCCATCCAGGTGGCCGAGGAGTTCACCGCGCTCGCGAAGCACAGGGACCTGTCGGTCGTCGCGGTGTACGGCGGCGCGTCGATGGGCGACCAGCTCCAGAAGCTCGAGGCCGGCGCCGAGATCGTCGTCGGGACCCCGGGCCGCATCTACGATCACATCCGGCGCCGCACGCTCAAGCTCGACGACGCGATGGTCTGCTGCCTCGACGAGGCGGACGAGATGCTGAACATGGGGTTCTTCGAGGAGGTGACGCGCATCCTCGACAACCTCCCCCAGGACTGTCAGCAGCTGCTCTTCTCGGCGACGGTCCCGGCCGACATCGAGCAGATCATCCACGACTACCTCACCGAGCCGGAGACCATCCTCCTCTCGGGCGACGAGTACTCGGTCGAGAACATCCACAACGTGATGTACCCGGCGGTGGACGCGTACCCGAAGCCGCGCAACCTCCTCTACATGATCGAGACGGAGGAGCCCGAGACGGCGATCGTCTTCTGCAACACGCGCAACGACACCTCGCTCGTGGCGGCCGTCCTGAACCGGAACGGCTACGACGCGGAGCTCCTGAACGGCGATCTGCCTCAGAAGGAGCGCGAGCGGGTGATGGCGAAGGTGAAGCGGGGCGAGGTCCGCTTCATGGTCGCGACCGACATCGCGGCGCGCGGCATCGACATCTCGGACCTCTCGCACGTCATCAACTACTCGCTGCCCGAGGATCCCGCGGTGTTCCTCCACCGGGTGGGCCGCACCGGGCGCATCGGCAAGAAGGGCACGAGCCTCTCGATCGTGTCGGGCGCCGAGATCCACACGCTCACGGTGCTCCAGAAGAAGTACGGGATCACCTTCGAGGAGAAGAAGCTGCCCACGCCCGACGAGGCGCGGCGCCGCTGGACGGACCGCCACGTCGCGGAGCTGAAGGACAACATGAGCGCGTCGATCTTCGAGGCGTTCATCCCGCTCGCGCAGGAGCTCAAGAACCGCCCGGACGGCGAGTACCTCACGGCCTTCGCGCTCAAGTACTTCTTCACGCACCACCGCATGGAGCGGGCCCAGGATCGCGAGAAGGCGGAGCACAAGCGCGAGGAGCACGAGCGCCGCGAGAAGGCCGAGCCGCGCGAGAAGGCCGAGCCGCGCGAGGCCCGCGGGCGCGACCGCGGACATCGCGGCGAGCGGTCGGAGCGGTCCGGGCGTTCGGAGCGCTCGGAGCGCTCGGAGCGTCCGCGTCGCGAGCGCCGCGAGGTGGTCGAGGCGGTCGCGCCGGCTGGCGAGGCGGACGGCAAGACGCGCGAGGTGGCCGCGACGACCGTGGACGCGGGCTCGCCCGCGCCCCGCGAGGGCAGCCGCCGCACCTCGCGCGGACGCGGTGACCGCCCGCGCGAGCCGTCCGTCGAGGGTGACGCCCCCGCGCCGGAGGGTGGCGCGGAGGGGAGCCTCGCCGGGGGGGCGGGGAGCGAGGACGCGGCGAGGCCGCCGCGCGCGAAGATCTTCCTCTCGCTCGGCGAGCAGGACGGCGCCGACGAGGGCCGCGTGCGCGAGGCCCTGTCCACCTTCGCGCCCGGCGTCGAGCCGCGGTCCGTCGAGGTCCGCCGCACGCACAGCTACGTCGAGGTCGCGCCCGAGGCGCTCGAAGGCGCGGTGGCGGCGCTGCACGGCAAGGAGTGGAGCGGGAAGACGCTCACGGCCGAGCGCGCCCGGCGCCGTCGCCGCTGAAGGCCGCCCCACGCCGCCGCGCGACGCGAGGACCTCCTCGCGCGCGGCGGCGTGCGCTCGCGGTGATTCTCCGGTCGACGGGGCCGGGGGGCCCTCACGACGCGCCGCGTCTCGGCTTCGCCGGACGAGAGGCAGGCGATCGCACGCTGCGCGTCGTAGGATGCAGCCTCATTGCCACGCAGGGGAGGCGCGATGGCCCTGTCTACCACCCCCGAGCTCCTTCGCGAGCTCGCGGTCCTCTACAACCGCGTCGCGGAGCTCGAGCGGGCCGGCGGCCTGCGGCCCGGCGAGGGCGCTCCCGAGGGCCTGCAACGGCAGGTCGGAGATCTCGACACGGGGCTCCACGCGGCGGTGGCGGCGTTCTCGGACGATCTGCTCGGCGTGCTCACGCCCGCCGGCGACATCCTCTACGTGAACGACGCCGTCGAGCGGATCGCGGGCTACCGGCCGGACGAGGTGATCGGGAAGAACGCCTGGTCGTTCGTGAGCGAGGAGGACCTCGCGAGCCTCGCGAGCGCACGCTCGACGCCGCTCGACGACGCCATCCCGATCGAGGTCAGGGTCCGCTGCGCCGACGGCCGGCTGCGCTGGCTCGAGTTCTCGGCGCGCCCCTGGCCGCGCGAGAACCCGGTCTACATCATCGCCTGCTGGCGCGACCGGGAAGGACGGCGCGCGGCGGCCGAGGGCGGCGAGGACGCGCTGCGCCTCGACGCCGAGCTCCGCCGCGCCGCGGCGCTCGCCCGCGTGAGCCAGCTCGCGCTCGGGCTCCCGTCCGTGCAGGATCTCCTGGACGCGGCCGCGTCGCTCGCCCCGAGCGCCCTCCAGCTCTCGGCGGGCGCGTACCTCGAGCCGGAGGGAGGCGGCCTCGCCGTCCGCGCCTCCGCCGGCGTCTCGGTCCCGCGCGGCCACGCCGTCCCGGTCGTGATGACGCTCGCCGGCCTCGCGCGCGCGGGCGGCTCGCCGGTCCACAGCTCCGACGTGGTCCGCGACGGCCGCCTCGCGGACTCGCTCCTCGCCGCCGCCGGCGCCGGCGCCGCGCTCGCCGTCCCCGTGCGCGGGAAGGAGCGCGCCCACGGGGTCCTCCTCGTCGCCGGCCGCTCGCCGCGCCACTTCGCCTCGGACGAGATCCACTTCCTCGAGACGGTCGCGAACGTGGTGGCGACCTCCATCGACGCGCGCGCCGCGCAGGAGGCGCTCCGCGTGCGCGAGCGGCTCGCCCGCGCCGTCTTCGACCACGCGCGCGACGGGCTCGCCATCGTCGACCGCGAGGGGCGCTTCGTCGACGCGAACGCGGCGGTGGAGCGGATCCTCGGCGCGACGTTCGAGGCGCTGCGGGGGCACCGGCCCTCGGAGGTCGCCCGCACCGAGCTCGACCTCGCGGCGCGCACGCCGCGCCAGGGCGAGGCCACGGTCACGACGCCGAGCGACACCCGGCTCGTCGAGTGGGACGTGGTGCCCGACATCCAGCCCGGGGTGGCGCTCGCGGTGCTCCGCGACGTCACCTCGCGACGCGAGGTCCAGACCCGCCTCGCCCTCGCGGACCGGCTCATCTCGGTCGGCGCGCTCGCGGCGGGCGTGGCGCACGAGCTCAACACGCCGCTCGCGTACGTCGCCGCGAACCTCGAGTACCTCGCGGGCGCGGTCCCCCCGCTCGTCGCGGACCGCCCGAGCGCGGAGATCCGCGAGGCGCTCCAGGAGTCGGTGGAGGGGGTGGAGCGGCTGGGGCTCATCCTGCAGGACCTCCGCACGTTCATGCGCGCCGCGAGCGGCGCCGACGACGGCCCGGCGGACCTCGAGGCCGTGCTCCGCTCCTCGGTGGCCATGACCTGGAACGAGATCCGGCACCGGGCGCGGCTCGAGAAGGACGTCCGCCGCGTGCCCGCGGTGCAGGGCAGCCCGGCGCGCCTCGCGCAGGTCTTCGTGAACCTGCTCGCCAACGCGGCCCAGGCCATCCCGGAGGGAGACGCGCAGTCTCACGTCATCCGCATCTCCGCCCGGGAGCTGCCCGGCCGGAACGTCGCCGTCGAGGTGGCCGACACCGGCGCCGGGATCCCGCCCGCGGTCCTCCCGCGGATCTTCGAGCCGTTCTTCACGACGAAGCCGGCGGGGCAGGGCACCGGCCTCGGCCTCAGCATCTGCCGCAGCATCGTGCAGGGCCTGGGCGGGCAGCTCGAGGTGAAGAGCACCCCGGGCAGCGGCGCCACCTTCCGGGTGGTCCTGCCGGCGGCCGAGACGGCGCCGTCGGCGTCCGTCACGGCGGGCCGCGCCGCCGCGCCGCCCCCGGTCGCGCGGAGCCGCGTGCTGGTGGTGGACGACGAGCGGCTGGTGGCGGCGTCGCTCCGGCGCGTGCTCGCGGCCGATCACGACGTGACGGTCGTGGCGTCGGCCCGCACGGCGCTCCGGCTCGTCGAGCGGGGGGAGCGGTTCGACGCGGTGCTCACGGACCTCGTCATGCCGGACATGACCGGCCTCGAGCTGCACCGCCAGCTCCTCGCGATCGCGCCCGAGCTGGACGGCCGCGTGCTGTTCATGACCGCGGGCGCGTTCACCGACGAGGCCAGGCGGGCGACGGAGATCGAGCCGGAGGCGTGCCTCGAGAAGCCGGTGCGCCTCGACGTGCTCCGCGGCGCGCTGGCGCGCGTGCTCGCGCGGCGCGAGTGAGGGGCCCCCCGCCAGTCATCTCAGCGGGAGGGGCCCCGCGCAACGCGCGGGGAGGGGCGAAGCCGCTCCCGGCGGGGAACGGTCGCGAACCCGCGAAGCGGGCGCGACCGTTCACGGGCCCCGCCGAGCAGGGGTGGGGTCCCCAGCGGCTTCGCCGCTGGGGAGGGGACGCAGTCCCCGTGAGATCGACTCAGTTCAGCGCGACCGGCCCCGCGAGCTGGGCCCGCAGCGGCGCGATCTTCTCGCGGTAGTCCGGCAGCCACGCCGCCTGGACGGGCGCTTCGCGCGGGACCTGGATCTGCATCGGGTTCATGTACCTCCCGCCGCGCTTGACCGCGTAGTGGAGGTGCGGCCCGGTCGAGAGGCCGGTCGACCCGACGTAGCCGATGATCTGCTTCTGCGAGACCTGCCTCCCCGCCGACACCGCGACCTGCGACATGTGGCAGTAGATGGTCTCGAGCCCGTTGCGGTGGTGCAGGATCACGCTCTTGCCGCAGCCGCCGTTCCAGCCCGCCTGCCGGACAGAGCCGTCGCCCACCGCCCAGATGGGCGTGCCGACCGGCGCGCCGTAGTCGACGCCCTCGTGGGCCCGCGTGTAGCCGAGGACCGGGTGGCGGCGCATCCCGAACGTCGAGGTGACGTGCGCGTACTTGAGCGGTGACTTGAGGAAGCCGCGCCGCGCGCTGTTGCCCTCGTCGTCGAAGTAGCTCGTCTGGCCCGTCGGGTCGGTGTAGCGGAAGAGGCGCTTGCGGCCCGTCGCGGCGCCGTCGTACTCGGCCGCGAGGACGTCCCCGTACCGCAGGAGCTTCCCGTCGGCGTACACCTTCTCGACGAGGATCCGCATCCGGTCGCCGTTCCGGACGTCCTGGTAGAAGTCGACGTCCCAGGCGAGCACGTCCGCGGCGAGCACCGCGAGCCCGGGGTCCTCCTCGGCGCGCGCGAGCGACTCGTAGAGCGACGACTCGATGGTGACCGCCACGCGGGCGACCTCGGTCGTGAGCTCGACCGGGCGCTTCGCGCCCTCGAGCGTGCCGTCCGGGGCCCGCTCGACGATCCACTCATCCGCCGCGCCCTGCCGGTAGCTGAAGCGGTGCAGGTCGCCGTCCGCGGTGCGCTCGATGCGGAGCTGGTCGCCGGGCCGCGCCTTCCGGAAGGGGAAGTGGCCGCGGAGCGCGTCCACCACCTGGTTCACCTCCGCCGCCGCGAGGCGGAGCGAGAACAGCGCCTGGTTCAGGGTCTGGTTCTTCTGCAGCCGCACCGCGACCGTCGTGAAGCGCACCGGCTCGACCGCCGGCGTGGCCTGGGCCGACGGCCCCGGCGCCGGTTCCGCCTGGATGATCGCGGGGTTCGCTTCGGGCGGGACCGCGCGGAGCCGGCCGGCGGCGCCCACCAGGGCGACGGCGAGAATGGTGAGGAAGCCGAGCCCGGCGAGGACGGCGGGGAGACGGCGGCGGCGGGGCAGGTCGTCGGCGCGGTTCTGCATCGGCCGGCAATGTAGCAGCAGGTCCGGCGGATCAGAAATCCCGGTGTTGGGCGTGTGGGAGTGGGTACGTCGGGTGCCCGGTCGCTACCGGGCGGGGAGCGCTGCCGCGCCGCGTCGGAGCGGCCGCCGGCCGGGGTCAGAGCTCCACGCGCCGGTCGCCGTGCTCCTTGCCGTCGAAGCGGAAGAGCGTGCCGCGGCCCTCGATCTTGGAGACGAGGTTCACGGGCCGGCGCCAGAGCGACTGGAGGTGCTTCAGGGTGTCGCGCGCGTAGTCGAGCTTCAGGTCCACCCCGTCGTGCTTGTGCACGAGGAGGAGCTCGCCGCGGTTGTCGAAGTTGCCGTCCTCCACCGCGATCATCGGCTGGCCGAAGTTGGTCAGCATGTGGAGGAGCTTCTCCTTCACCTTCTTGAACTCGCGCTCCATGACCTCCCAGCGCTGGTGCTTGTCGTTGTAGCCGTAGGTGAACAGGCGCTGATCGAGCACGAACTCGAGGGTGAGGAACTCGTCGATGAAGGTGACGTCGTTGTAGTGCTTGCGGACCTCGAAGATCTTCTCGCGCCCGAGGCCGAGCCGCTTGTCCCAGTGCTTGCGCTCCACGAAGGAGTCGCAGTCGTCGTACTCCTTGCCGAAGCGCCCCTTGTTCCAGCGGTCCTCGATGTCGCGCCAGAGCTCCACGCCGAGCTTGTAGGGGTTGAGCTGGCCCGGGTGCGTGGCCAGGGTGCCGGAGTGGTGGTCGGCGTAGTCGATGATCTCCGACGCGTCGAGGGCCTTCTCCGTCATGATCTTGGAGTGCCAGTAGGTGGCCCAGCCCTCGTTCATGATCTTGGTCTGGCCCTGCGGCGCGAAGTAGTACGCCTCCTCGCGGACGATGGAGAGGACGTCGTGCTCCCACCGCTCGAGGGGCGCGTTCTCCAGGAGGAAGAGCAGCACGTCGCGCTCCGGGCGCTCGGGGAACTTGCGCTTGCGGGCGGCCTCCTCGTCGAGCAGCTTCTGCTGCGCCTTCAGGAACTCCGGCGGGTTGATGAACTCCCGCATGTACTCGCGCTCGGACTTGAAGCCCTTCGCGACCTTCCGCTCGCCCTCCTCCTCCGGGTGGTCCGGACGGCGCTTCACGTAGGGTGACTGGTAGTCGATGAGGTTCTCGATCGAGAGGCAGCGATCGATGAAGTCCTCGACCAGCTCCACCCCGAGCTTGTCCTGGTAGCGGCGGACGCGCGTCGCGTGGTTCGCCATCTGGTCCATCATCTTCCGGTTGGTGTGCCGGAACATGAAGTTGTTCTTGAAGAAGTCGACGTGGCCGTAGACGTGGGCCATCACGAGCTTCTGGTCCACGTCCATGTTGGACTCGAGCAGGTACGCGTACGAGGGGTCGTTGTTGATGACCATCTCGTAGATCTTGGAGAGGCCGTACTCGTAGCCCTTCGCGAGCCGCTCGTAGTCCATCCCGAACCGCCAGTGCGGGTAGCGGTTCGGGAAGCCGCCGTAGGCGGCGACCATGTTGATCTCGTCGAAGTTCAGGACCTCGAAGATCGTGTCGAAGAAGTCGAGCCCGTACTCGCGGGCGTAGCCCTCGATGCGCTTGCGGATGTCGTGCAGGTGCGCCGGGAGCTGCGTCTTGCGATCCATGCCGTCCCCTAGTTCCCGGTCCCGAGGAACGTCTTGATGGAGCCGTAGATCCCGTCCTTGTCGGCGATCTCCGAGAGCGCCACGTTGTCGTGCGCGCCGATGGCGTCCTTCAGGTCCTTGATGAACTGGCCGGAGCCGTACGGGCTCTCGACCTGCCCGTACGCGAACAGGTTCACGGCGGGCAGGATGCGGTTCTGGAGCAGGTCCACGCAGAGCCGGGTGTCGTCCGCGCTCCAGTTGTCTCCGTCGGAGAAGTGGAAGGGGTAGACGTTCCAGCTCCCCGGCGAGTACTCGCTCTCGATCATCTCCAGCGCGAGCTTGTACGCGGACGAGATCATCGTCCCGCCCGACTCGCGCGTGTGGAAGAACGTGTCGCGGTCGACCTCGCGCGCGACGGCGTCGTGGATGATGTAGCGGGTCTCGAGGCCCTTGTAGTGCTTGCGCAGCCAGGTGTCGATCCAGAAGGACTCGATGCGGACGATCTCCTTCTGCTCGTCGCCCATCGATCCCGACACGTCCATCATGTAGATGACGACGGCGTTCGTCTCCGGGAGCGGCACCTGCTTCCAGCTCCGGTAGCGCCGGTCCTCGCGCACCGGGACGATGAGCGGCTTCCGCCAGTTGTACGAGCCGCTCGCGATCTGCCGCCGCAGCGCCTGCTTGTAGGTGCGCTTGAAGTGGCGCAGCGACTCGGGCCCGGCCGGCGCGACGCCCGTGTACTTGAGCTTCGTCGCGACGATCCGGTCCTTGCCCTTCGGCTGGATGCGGGGGAGGGAGAGCTCCTCGCCGAGGATGTCGGCGAGCTCCTCGAGCGAGACGTCCACCTCGAGGATGTGCTGCCCCTCGCCCTGGCCGGCCTGCCCGGAGCCGGGCTGCCCGTCCCCGGGCGAGAGCGGATCGCCCGGCTCGCCCTCGCCCTGGCCCACCCCGCCCTGCGACCGCTCGCCGAACACGAAGTGGGGGATGTCGATGGTCGGGACGGGGATGGTGATGAACTCCTTCCCCTTCTTGCCGATCATCTCTCCCTTCTGGACGTACTTCTTCAGGTTCCGCTTGATGCGGCCGCGGATGATGTCGCGGAAGCGGGCGTGGTCCTGCTTGATCTTGAGTGTCATGCGCCGACCACGCTCCTCGCCCGCGCTCCGGGCCCCGCTGCTGGCTAGTCCTTCGCGTCGCCGCGCGCGAAGATCGAGGCGACGTAGTTGAGGACGTCGGTGGAGCAGACCTCGCAGTAGCCGTAGTTCTTGATGAGGCGCTGCTTCACGACGTCGATCTTCTCCTGCGTGTCGCGGTCCACCACCGAGGCGACCAGGTTCTTCAGCTTGATCGAGTCCTTCTGGTCCTCGAAGAGCTTCAGCTCGAGCGCCTTGTGGAGCCGCTCGTTCGTGCGGTAGTTGAAGGTCTTCCCCTCGATCGCGAGCGCGCCGATGTAGTTCATGATCTCGCGGCGGAAGTCGTCCTTCCGGCTGTCCGCGATGTCGATCTTCTCCTCGATCGAGCGCATCAGCCGCTCGTCGGGCTCCTCGTACTGGCCCGTGTACTTGTTGCGGACCTTCTCGCGCTGCGTGTACGCCTTGATGTTGTCGATGTAGTTCGCGCACAGCTTCGTGATCGCGTCCTCGTCGGCGCTGATCGCGCGCTGGACCTCGTTCTTCACGACGTCCTCGTACTCGCGCTTCACGTCGGTGAGGAGGTCCCGGAAGCGCTTGCGCTGCTCCTCGGAGGAGATGAGCGAGTGCTGCCGCAGGCCGGACTCGAGCTCGTTCAGCACCATGAACGGGTTCACGCAGCCGTCGCCCTTGTCGGAGACGAGCGCGTTCGAGATCTTGTCCTGCACGTAGCGCGGGCTGATGCCCTCCATGCCCTCGCGCTGCGCCTCCTTGCGGAGCTCCTTGATGTTGTCCTCGGTGAAGTTCGGCAGCGACTTGCCGTTGTAGAGCTTCAGCTTCTGGACGAGGGTGAGGTTGTGCTTCTTCGGCTCTTCCAGCCGGGTGAGCACGCCCCACATCGCGGCCATCTCGAGCGTGTGCGGGGCGATGTGCTTGCCCCGGATCTTGTGGCTGTTGTAGTCGCGCTCGTAGATCTTCACCTCCTCGTCGAGGCGCGAGATGTACGGGATGTCGATCTTGACGGTGCGATCCCGCAGCGCCTCCATGAACTCGTTCGACTGGAGCTTCTTGTACTCGGGCTCGTTCGTGTGGCCGACGATGACCTCGTCGATGTCGGTCTGGGGGAACTTCTTCGGCTTGATCTTGTGCTCCTGCGTGGCGCCGAGGAGGTCGTAGAGGAACGCCACGTCGAGCTTCAGGATCTCGACGAACTCGATGATGCCGCGGTTCGCGATGTTGAACTCACCGTCGAAGTTGAACGCGCGCGGGTCCGAGTCGGAGCCGTACTCGGCGATCTTCCGGTAGTTGATGTCGCCGGTGAGCTCGGTCGAGTCCTGGTTCTTCTCGTCCTTCGGCTGGAACGTGCCGACGCCGACGCGATCCTTCTCGGAGAGGATGAGCCGCCGCACGCGCACGTGCGTCATCACCTTCTCCCAGTCGCCCTTGTACTCCGTCATCAGCTCCTTGAAGACGAAGCGGCAGGCCGGGCAGAGGTCGCCCGTGTCCGGGATGGTGAAGCCGGCCTCCGGCGGGGAGAGCTCCGCGTAGACCTTCGCGCGCCACTCGTGGGGCACGAGGTGCAGCGGCTCCTCGTGCATCGGGCAGGGCATGAGCTCGCGGCGCTTCACCCCGTCGAGGTTGGTGCGCTCGACGTCCCACGCGTAGGTGTAGACCGCGCCCTCCGGGCTCCTGGAGTACGCCTCGAGCCCCTTCTTGAGCAGGCGCGCGATGGTCGACTTGGACGAGCCGACCGGGCCGTGCAGGAGGATGACGCGCTTCTCCGTCCCGTACATCTGCGCCGCGCTCTTGAAGACGTTCACGAGCTTCATGAGCGGGATGTCGAGCCCGTAGATCGCGTCCTTCCCGCCGAACATGGGGTCGGTGAAGAAGTCGTAGCGGATGAGCTTCTTCTTGTTGTCGATGTACTCGGTCTTCCCGTGCGACAGGATCATGTCGTAGACGCGCTGGAACGCGGTCCGCGTGACCTTCGGGTTCTGCCGCACGATGGCGAGGTACTCCTCGAAGGAGCCCTCCCAGTGCTGCTCCGAGTACCCCTCGCGATCCTGGAGCGCGGCGATCCGCGACACCCAGCCCGTCTGCGTCACTTCTCGGACGTCTCGCATGCGTGCCCTCGAGCTTGCGCCGCCCGAGTTGCGGCGGCTCAAGGGAGCATAAGGTCCGGCGAGGCGCGCTGCAGAGACGCAGGGCCCCGCGCGCGCCGAGGACTCCCGGGTGGGGAGCGGCCGCGCGCGCTCAGCGCGCGCCGCGCTTGAAGAACTCCACCTGCCAGCGCTGCACGGCCGCGTTGTGGCAGGCGAGGTCGGGGCAGAAGACGTGCGAGCCGTCGTTGCGCGAGACGAAGTAGAGATCCTTGCACTGCGCGGGCGCGAGGACCGCGCGGAGCGCTGCGGCTCCCGCGCTGGCGATCGGCCCGGGGGGCAGGCCCGCGGTCGTGTACGTGTTGTACGGATGGGGCGTGAGGAGGTCCGCGCGGGTGATGTTCTTCGACCATCGCCCCGTCCGGAGCATCGTCGCGTACATCACGGTGGGGTCCGTCTGGAGCGGCATCCCGATGCGCAGCCGGTTCAGGAACACGCACGCGATCCGCGGCCGCTCGTCCACGCGTCCGGTCTCCTTCTCGACGATGGAGGCGAGCGTCGCGACGCGCCCCTCGTCGAGCGCGATCCCGGGGGCCCGGAGCGCGTCCGCCTTCCGGTACTCGTCGTCGAAGCGAGCGACCATCGCCTCGGCGATGGCGCGCGCCGAGGACCCCCTCGCGAAGCTGTACGTATCGGGGAAGAGGAACCCTTCCAGGCTGGCGTACGGCACGCCCAGCGCCCGCGCGACCGCCGGGTCGCGTGCCACGGCGAGGAACTCGGCCTCGCTCGCCAGCCCGCTGCGGGCCACGATCGCCGCGATCTCCTCGGCGCGGAGCCCCTCGGGCACGGTGAACCGGTACAGCTTCACCTCGCCTCGGAAGACGCGCTCGATGACCTCGTCGGGCCGGAGCGGCCCCGCGAACGCGTACTCGCCGGCGCGGAAGGTGCGCCGGTCCCGCTTCACGAACCGAAAATAGCGCCACGCCACCCGCTCGTCGGAGAGCACGCCCGCCTGCGCCAGCGCGCGGATCACGGCGCGCGCGCTCGAGCCGGGGGGCACCACGACGACCTTCTCGTCGGGGCCGCCGTACGGCGTCTCGCGGAAGACGGTCACGTCGCGCCAGGCGAGGGCCGCCATCGCGGCGGCGGCGACGAGCGCGACGAGGACGACGGCGAGGACGAACCGCTTCAAGCCTGCCTCCGATCGAGCCAGCCCTGCAGGATGATCGCCGCCGCCTCGGCGTCGACGCGCGCGCGGACGTCCCGCGACGAGAACCCCTGGTCGCGCAGCCTCGACTCGGCCTCGAACGAGGAGAGCCGCTCGTCGAAGAGCTCGACCGGCACGCCGGCCGCGCGCCCGAGCTCCGCGGCGAACGCCCGCGCGTGGCGGGCCTCCGGTCCTTCGGTCCCGTCCATGTTGAGCGGGAGCCCGACGACCGCGGCCTCGACCTCCCACTCCCGCATGGCGGCGAGGATGGCGGAGAGGTCGGCCTCGCGCGATCGGTGCTGGACGACGGAGAGCGGCCGCGCAGTGCGGAGCACGTCGTCGGCGAGGGCGAGGCCGATCCGGGCGCGGCCCAGGTCCAGGCCGAGGTAGCGCATCGCGCGGAATCTAGGCGCCGACCGGGCGTGCCGTAAAGGCCGGAGCGCGGCCGAGGGGAACGCGGCGCGGACCCGCGAGGTGCGTGGAAGTGCGCGGAACCACGGCGCAGCGGGGTGGCACGCGCCGCGCTGTGGGGGGCGACGCCGGCGCGCTCCTGACCTCGCCGGCCCCAGGAAAGGATCTCACACATGATCTCCGCCGCCAGCTCCGGCTCCGCCCCGTCCGCCGCGCCCGTCTTGACCCCACCGCTGGAGGAGGCGCGGTCCTCCTCGCTGCACGCCGCGGCCGGCGCCGCCGTGCGCGGCCTCGCCGAGCTCGCGATCGAGACCCTGGTCCCCCAGGCCGCCCGGACCACGAAGGCGAAGCGCACGAGGAGCTCCGCCGCGCGGCGCTCCACCGCCTCGCGCTCCTCGAGCGCGGGCTACGCGAAGAAGACGTCCAGCTCCACCGCGTCGTCGAGGTCGTCGTCCTCGAAGACGACGGCCGGCGACCCGTTCGCCTTCCTCGACGACCCCAGGCTCTCGCTCGAGGAGAAGCTGATGCGCCTCCTCGCGCAGCTCAACGCCCGGTACGAGGAGGAGATGAAGCAGCACATGGACGTCCTCGCGGGCAGGTCGTCCTCCGCGAGCAAGTCCGGGTCCACGGGCGGGACCTCCGGGACGAAGAAGAAGAAGGGCGGGATCTTCGGCGCGCTCGCGTCGGTGGTGAAGAAGATCGTCCCCGGCGCGGGCCAGCTCGTCGACATCCTGAAGGACAAGACCTTCCAGGCCGCGCTGAAGAAGCTCGGCGGGCCGGTGCTCGCGGCGGGCGCCACCGCCCTCGGGTTCCCCGCGCTCGCGCCGGTGCTCATGAAGATCGGGCCCGACCTCGCGAGCGGCGCCGTCGACCTCGCGAAGGCCCTCGACGCCGAGATGAAGTCGTCGAGCGGAGGCTCAACCGCGTCGGGGTCGTCGAGCACGGCGGACGGCGAGAGCGCGCTCTCCCAGAGCGAGCAGCAGCTCGAGCTCATGAAGCTCCAGCAGCTCCAGGAGAAGCAGAAGGAGATGTTCAACCTCGTGTCCTCGATCTTCCGCATGCAGCACGAGACCCGGTCTTCCATCATCGGGAACCTCCGCTAGGAGCCGCGCCATGAACGTCATCGAGGGAACGGAGCAGGGGACGCTCGCGGAGCTGCAGGGGATCCCGCCGGACGTCGGCGACGCCATCGCCTGCCTCGCGGAGGCGGAGCTCGAGGCGGGACGGGTGGAGACCGCGCGCGCGATCCTCGAAGGGCTCGTCGTCACGAACCACGAGGACGCCGGCGCGTGGGCGCTCCTCTCCCAGGCGCACAGGCGCCTCGGCCAGCCGCTCGCCGCGCGGTTCTGCGCCGAGGTGGCGACGAAGCTCGCCCCGGCCGATCCGTTCGTCCGGCTGACGCGCGCCGAGAGCCTGCTCGCGACGCCGGGTGCCGACAGGGCGGAGGCGTGCGCGGAGCTGCGCGCGGTCGCCAGCGACGTCGAGGTGGGGGAGCGGGCCACGGCGCTGCTGGGCGCGCTCTCGCAGTGAAGGGCGGCCCCTCCGCCCCGGGACCTCCAGAGTCCACTTCCTGGCGGCGGATCCGGAGCGCGTTCGCTTGACGATTCGCGGGTGTTTCGGGGATATTTCGCGCCCAGGCTGGGGGGTCCGCGCCACCCTGCCGCCCGGACCGACGGTCGGTCCGGTGACAGGACGAAGGAAGAGAAGCGATGGCGATCGGCACCGTGAAGTGGTTCAACGACGCGAAGGGCTACGGGTTCATCTCGCAGGAGGGCGGGGAGGACGTCTTCGTCCACCACAGCGCCATCGAGATGGACGGGTTTCGCACCCTGAAGGAGGGTGAGCGCGTCGAGTTCGACGTGACCCAGGGCCCCAAGGGGCTTCAGGCAGCCAACGTCCGGAGGCAGTAAGACCGGGCCTCCTGCGACGATCGAGCGGCCTCGGGTCACCGGGGCCGCTCGCGCTTCTGGCGCGGGCCGCGGCAACGAACGAGAAGGGACTGAATGAGCGAGAAGGAAGCCGGCATCGAGGTGCAGGGGACGGTCGAGGAGGCCCTCGCCGGCGGCATGTATCGCGTCAAGGTGGACCAGGGCCCGACCGTGCTCGCGTACGCCTCGGGGAAGATGAAGAAGTTCCACATCCGCATCATCCCGGGCGACCGGGTCAAGCTCGAGCTGTCGCCGTACGACCTCACGCGCGGACGCATCACCTACCGCGACAAGTGACCGGCGCGGCGGCGCCGCGCCGCGCGGTGCCCGATGACGCCCTCCCGACGCAAGCTCTGGCTCGACTGGCAGCGCGGCCTCGCCGTGCTGTTCATGGTCGAGGTGCACGTGCTCGACGCCTGGCTCGCGCCCGACGCGCGCAGCGGCGCCGCGTACCACGCGCTCCGCATGCTCGGCGGCTTCGCCGCCCCCGGCTTCCTGTACATGGCGGGTCTCTCGCAGGCCCTGGCGGACGCCGCCGCCGTGCGGAAGGGGATCGCCCCCGCCGCCCGCCGCGCCTCCGCGGTCCGGCGTGCGCTCTGGCTGCTCGGGGTCGCGTACGGGTTCCGCGCCGTCGAGCTGGTCGTCGGCGGAGCCTGGCGGCGCGAGGGGGGCTGGACGGATCTCCTGCGCGTGGACGTCCTGAACGTCATCGCGGTCGGGCTCCTCCTCTCGGCCCTCCTCTCCGTCGGCAGATCGGCCCGGGTGGGCGCGCTCCTGGCCGGCGCAGCGGCGCTCGCGATCGCGCTGGCCACGCCCGTCGTCGCCGAGGTGCTGCGCCACTACGATCTCCCCTCGGCTGCGGCCGCGGCGGACCCGGCCGCGCGGCAGGCGCCGAGCCGGCTCGTGGACGTCCTCTTCGCGTACCTCTACGGAAGCTGGCCGCGCGCGAACTTTCACCTGTTCAACTGGGCGGGCTTCCTCCTCGCGGGCGCCGCCGCCGCGCCGCTCGCGCGCGGTGACAAGCGGCCGGTGCTCTGGCTCGGGCTCGGCGCGGCGCTCTTCGCGCTCGGGTGGTGGGCGGACCGCTGGGCCCCCGTCTACGCGTACCAGCAGTTCTGGCGGACCTCGCCCTCGTGGTTCGCCATGCGGCTCGCGGTGTGCCTCGCCCTCACCGGCGCGCTCCAGCTCCTGCCGGACGCGGCGGAGCGCGGGCTGGGCTGGCTGACCCTGCTCGGGCGGCAGTCGCTCGTCGGGTACATCGTCTCGGTCGAGCTCACGTACGGCGCGCTCGCGTGGCGGGTGAAGCGCGCGCTCTCCTTCCCCGCGACCGTCTTCGGCATCGTCGCGATGGTCGCGGTCACGTGGGCCATCTCGCTCGCGTGGGAGCGCTACCGGGCCCGGAGACGAACGGGCGGGCAGCGCGGCGCGGGGACGCTCCGCGGCGTGGGCGCCTGATCGGGCCGCGCGCCGCAGGGCGCGAGCCCGTCGCGCGGTGGCGCGCGCCGGGCGGGCGGCGCGTCAGCCCTCGCGGAAGACGATCGGCTCGGACAGCGCTCGGAGCAGGTCCTCGTCCGAGAGCGCGCCCTGCTCGGTCATCTTGTGCAGGATGTCCTCGACCCGCTGCTCCCACGCGTCGCTCGGGCTGCCCCGGGCGCGCATGCCGTGGTAGCGGATCGGGTTCGGGATGATGGAGGCGAGGAACGCGGCCTCCTTCGCGGTGAGCGCGCGGGCGTCCTTGCCGAACCAGTGCTGCGCGGCCGCCCCGATGCCGTACACGCCCGGCCCCCACTCGACGAGGTTCAGGTAGATCTCGAGGAGGCGCGCCTTCGGGACGGTCGCCTCGAGCGCGACCGTGATGGCCGCCTCGCGGATCTTGCGCGCGAGCGTCTTCTCCCGCGAGAGGTAGAGGTTCTTCGCGAGCTGCTGCGTGATGGTCGAGCCGCCCCGGACGACGCGTCCCTCCTCGGCGCCGCGCGCGAACGCGTCGGCCAGCTCGGCGAAGTCGAAGCCGGGGTGGCCGAAGAAGCCCCCGTCCTCGCTCGTGGTGACCGCCCGGATGACGTGCTCGGGGAGGTCCGCGATCGGGACGAAGGTCGGGGTGCGCGGGCCGATCTCGAACGCGCGGGCGCGCTCTCCCTCGCCGTTCACCGGCTGGTAGGGGAAGGGGCGGCGCAGCGCGACGGGCTCTCCCTTGCGCGAGGCCTCGCGCATCCGCGTGAGGTCGAGCCCGGCCCCGACGGTCCAGGCGGCGGGAGCGAGGAGCGGGCCGGAGACGTCGAGGTGCGCGTCGAACGTGCCGCGCGCGCGCGGCGCCTCGGGAGGCGGGGCGAGACCCGGTGGCAGCGCCTCGACGAAGGCGGTCCAGTCGGCGCGATCCGCGTGCAGCGAGGCCGTGAACGGCACCCCCGAGCCGAGCCGGGCCTCGGCCGTCACGCCGACGCGCAGGTCGGCGCCGAGCGAGAGGACGCCGTCCCGGAACGCGACCCGACGCTCCGCTGCGTCCCAGGTGACGGTCCCCTCTGCGCCGAGCCGGAACGGGCCGAGCGGCTCGTCCCCGACCCGCTCGCCGGACGCGAACAGCCGCTCACCCGAGGCGCGCAGCCGTGCCTCGACGTGCGAGAAGCCCTCGTCCGACTCGGCGTCGAGCTCGAGCGCCACGGCGCCGTCGCTCAAGGTCGCGGGGCCGGCGCGCAGCGCGGGCGGGAGGAGCGCCGGCGAGAGGTGTCCGAGCCGGACGTGGGCGCGCCAGCGGTCGTCGGCGGTGGTCTGCGCGGTGACCTGGCCGGTGCCGCCGCCGGGCAGGCGCAGCGCGAGCGTGAACGACGCGCCGGCGGCGTCGCGCGCGCCGCCGAGCTCGGCGTCCACCGGGCCCAGCTCCACCTGACCGCGCTCGAGGGGGAGCACCACGACGAGCCCGCGCACGTGGACGGACGGGAGCGCCGACCGCGCCGAGGGGCGCGGGCGCGGCGCGGCGGGCGGGGCTGGCTCGGCCGTTCCCGGACGCTGCCGCCGCTCGAGGAGCGCGCGGAGCGCGCGCCCGCGCGGACCGACGGAGACCCGGACGCCGGAGAGCGCGATGGAGGCGGGCTCCAGCCGGCCTCGCAGCAGCCCGAGGAGGCTCGGACGCGCGGCGATGCGCTCGATCCGGACGAGCGGCTCGCGCGGGCTCGCGCCGGGGAGGGTGACGGGGCCGAAGGTCGCCCGGAAGAGCGGGTCGATCGCCACGCCGGGCGCGACGGTGACCTCCGTCCCGAGACGCGCGCGCAGCTCCGCGCCGATGCGCTCGCGCAGCCAGCGGTCCACCGCTGGCAGCCGGACGACCCCCTGCACGGTCGCATAGAGGGCGAGCAGCGCGGCGAGCGCCGCGAGGAGCGCGCGCCGTACCCAGACGGGAGGCCGGGCCGGCGACGGCCGCATGTCTCGCTCGGCGCGCATCGGCGCGCGCTGTTTACCGGCCCGCGGCCGGGAGGTCAACCACGGAGCCGGCGGCACGGACGCACGCGAGCGGGAGGAAAAGGAGAGGTGCTCTGTTACATTCTCCCGGGAACTCATGGCCCCGTCCCGCACACGCCTCCGGCGACGCATCCGCCGCGACCGTCTCGGGGTCCGGACGCTCCTCGCCATCGCGCTCTCGCTGGGCGCGAACGCGGGGCTCCTCTGGGCGCTCCTCTCCGCCGGCGCGTTCGCGTTCCGCGCGCCGGGGCCGGCGCGACCCGTGGCGCTCACGCACCTCTCCCAGTCGCAGTGGGACGCGAACCGCGCCATCGGCAACCGCCCTCCGCCGCCTCCCAGCGCGGCCCCCGCGCCGCAAGCGCCTCCCGTGCCGCCCCCGGAGGAGCAGCGCGCGGCGGGCAAGGTGGTCGAGCTCGCCCCGGACGCACCGGGCGAGGACGCGGCGCCCAAGGACAGCCGCTTCCTGTCCGAGCGGAACCGGCGGGTCGAGAAGGAGACGGTCTCGCGCTACGCGGGCAATTCGCAGAACCTGCGGTCGCAGCCGTCCCCTGCGTCGCCGGGGCGCCAGGCGTCGGGCGAGGGCGGCAAGGCGGAGCGAAAGACCGAGGCGAAGGAGGGCGCGCCCGGCCAGCGAGGCACGGGCGCGGATCGCCTGCGCATGCCGCAGCAGGAGCAGAAGCCCGAGCAGGCGCAGGAGAAGCTCGCCCTCGCGCCGAGCGCGGGAGGCGAGACCCCGCTCCATGAGCAGCAGCGGAGGGAGCGCGTCGAGCAGGGGGCGCCCTCGCCTGCGCTGCCGGGCGCGCCGGGGGACGGCTCCGATCGGCTGCAGGGGCCGAAGCGTCCCGACCTGTCGCTCGGGCAGGACACGCTCGCGCGGCTCGCGGGCGGGCCCAACATGGACGGGTTCCGCGAGGCGGAGGAAGGCGACGTCACCGCCCTCAACACCCGCGAGTTCAAGTACGCCACGTTCTTCAACCAGGTGCGCCGCGAGATCGGCGCGGACTGGTACCCGCGCGTGCGCGCCGCCGTTCGCGAGCGCGACCCGGAGTTCAAGCACTTCTTCTACAAGGAGCGGACGGTGGTGGTGAGCGTCACGCTCGATCGCTCCGGCCACGTGACCGATCTGTCCGTGCTCCAGTCGTCCAACGTCGACTTCTTCGACCGCGTCGCGATGGCCTCCGTGCGGCAGGCCCAGCCGTTCCCGAACCCGCCCGGCGGGTTGTTCGGCTCCGAGCCGACCACCCGCGTCCCGTTCACCTTCACGCTCTACCCGTCCGATCGGCGGCCGTTCGTGATGTGGGAGCGCCCGGAGCAGTGACCGGGCGTCCGCCTGGCCGCGCACGCGCGCGGGCGAGGAGCGGTCGCACGCGCCGGCGGGGTCGGGCAGGAATGGCGACGCCGCCGTGTTCCCACGGCGCGTGGACACCTCAGCGAACCGCAGCGCTGCGCGCGTTGCGCACGAGCGTCCGGTGCGGCGCGCCCTCGTCGCGCTCGTCTCGTCGGTGGCCCTGAACGCGGCGGTCTTCGCCGCCATCCACTCCGCGGGCGCGTTCGCGCTCTCCCGCCGCGCGGAGGCCGTCGCCCGGGTCGGGCTGGCCGCGGTGTCCGCAGCGCGCTGGCGCGCGAACCGGCTCGTGTCCGCGGAGCGCGCTCAGCCCACGCCCCTCGAGCCCGCTCGCCGCCCGCCGCCGGCGGTGGACGAGCGCCCCGACCCCCGCGGCGAGGTCGTCGCGGCGCCCCCGTCCGCGGATCGGCGCGCGCCAGAGCGCTGGCGGTTCCTCTCCGACCACGACGGCAGCGCGCCGCGCGACGTGCAGTCTCGCGAGGCGGGGAAGCGGCGCTGGGACACCCCGCTCGCGCGGCCCACCCCGGGCCCGGAGGGCGCCCAGGGGATCCCACGGAACGGAGAGGGCGGCAGCGCCGAGACGCCCGTGCCCGGCCGCGAGGGCTCCGCGGACGCGGGCGAGGCGGTCGCGCGCGCGCGGGCGGCGCTCGCGCCTGCGCCCGCCGGAGAAGCTCCCTCGGGTTCCGCCGCCTCTGCAGCCCGCGAGGCCGCCCCCGCGGCGGCGGCCGGGGAGGGTGGCGCGCGCAGCACAGGACCCTACGACCCGCGCCTGCTGCCGACCGCGTCCACGTTCGAGCGGCTCGCCGGCGGACCGGGCGAACGGCTCCACGACGTGGAGGAGGGCGACGCGACGGGGCTCAACACCCGCCGGTTCCGCTTCGCGGAGTTCTTCCTGCGCGTGAAACGTGCGATCGCGCGCGAGTGGGACCCGAACCGGACCTGGGACGCGCGCGACCCCGCCTCGCAGCGGTACGGCCGGCGGACCCGCGGCACGACGGTGGACATCGTGCTCGAGCCGGCGGGCGGCGTCCGCGACGTGCGCCTCGTGGCGAGCTCTGGCCTCGACTTCTACGATCGCGAGGTCGTGCGCGCGATCCGCGCCGCCTCGCCCTTCCCGAACCCGCCGCGAGCGCTCGTCGGCGCCGACGGGCGGATCCTGCTCGCCCGGTGGCGCTTCGAGCTCGCCTGGGACGACGCGCGGCCGAGGTTCGCCCTGCCGGACGCACCTCGGCCCTGAGGGCGGCCGCTCGCCCGGGCGCCCGTCATGTCACCGACGCGCCATGTTCCTGAGCGGCGGATGCGGTATATCCCCCCGATGGATCAGCCGCAGCGCGTCAAGATGGAAGGCGTCAAGAACGTCGTGCTCATCGCGCACGACAGCCGGAAGGACGATCTCCTCGAGTGGGTGAAGTACAACCGCGAGGTGCTGAAGGAGCACCGGCTGTTCGCGACCGGCACGACGGGCGGCCTGGTGCAGGCCGCGACGGATCTCCGGATCACGCGCTTCAAGAGCGGGCCGCTCGGGGGCGACCAGCAGGTCGGCGCCAAGATCGCCGACGGCGAGCTCGACGTGCTCATCTTCTTCTGGGATCCGCTCGAGCCGCAGCCCCACGATCCGGACGTGAAGGCGCTCCTGCGCATCGCCGTGCTCTACAACATCCCCACCGCCTGCAACCGGTCGACGGCCGACTTCATCGTCGCCTCCGAGCTGTTCCACGGTGAGTACGACCGGATCGTCGAGGATCACGCCGCGGTCCGCGAGGCGTACCTGCGCTCGCGCGCGGCCCGCGGTTACTGAGCGCGGGCGGGGCACCCCGGGCCGAGGCCGCGGGGTGCCGGCCCGCCGTCACTCCACCTTCATCCCGGGGCGCCACCGCAGGATCGGCTTGCGGGCGGCGCGCGTCTCGTCGAGCCGGGCGCGGAAGGGCCGGGTCGGCGCCGCCTTCACCGCCTCGGGATCCGCCTGCGCCTCCTCGGCGATCGCCTTCATCGCGGTGCAGAAGCGCTCGAGCGTCTCCTTCGACTCGGTCTCCGTCGGCTCGATCATGAGCGCGCCGGAGACGACGAGCGGGAAGTAGACCGTGGGCGGATGGAAGCCGTGGTCGATGAGCCGCTTCGCGACGTCCATCGTCGTGACGCCGTGAACCTTCTGCAGCTTGTCGTCGAAGACCACCTCGTGGAGCGAGTCCGTCTCGTAGGGGAGGTTGTAGGTGCCCTGCAGGAGCTTGCGGACGTAGTTGGCGTTCAGCACCGCGAGCTTCCCGGTCTCGGCGACGCCCTCCGGGCCGTACTCGCGGATGAGGGCCCAGGCGCGGACGAACATCCCGAAGTTGCCCCAGAACTCGCGGAGCTTCCCGATCGTCTGCGGCCGCTCCTTCGGCTCGACGAGGAGGCGGTACCGCTCGCCCTCCTTCACGACGACGGGCAGGGGAAGGAAGGGCGCGAGCTTCGCCTTGACCGCGACGGGCCCGGAGCCCGGGCCGCCCCCGCCGTGCGGCGTCGCGAACGTCTTGTGCAGGTTGTACTGCATGACGTCGAAGCCCATGTCGCCCGGGCGCGCGACGCCGAGCAGCGCGTTCATGTTCGCGCCGTCGCCGTACACCAGGCCGCCCTTGGCGTGCACGATCTCGGCGATCTCCGCGATGTTGCTCTCGAAGATCCCGAGCGTGTTGGGGTTCGTGATCATGATCGCGGCGACGTCCTCGTCCATCGCCGCCGCGACCGTCTCCGGGTGGAGCCGGCCGTCCGCGCCCGACGCGAGCTGCACGACGTCGTAGCCGTTCAGCGCCGAGGAGGCCGGGTTCGTCCCGTGCGCGGTGTCGGGGATGAGCACCTTCTTGCGCGGGTTGCCGTGCGCCTGGTGGTAGGCGCGGATGAGCATGAGCCCGCACAGCTCGCCCTGGGCCCCGGCCGCGGGGACGAGCGTCGTCTGGTCGAAGCCGGCGATCTCCGAGAGCGCCCGCTCGAGCCGGTACATGAGCTCGAGCGCCCCCTGCGCGAGCTCCGCGGGCGCGAGCGGATGCACGTTGGCGAAGCCCGGCAGGCGCGCGAGCGCCTCGCTCGACCTCGGGTTGTACTTCATGGTGCAGGAGCCGAGCGGGTAGAAGCCGGTGTCGATCCCGTGGTTCCAGGAGGACATCCGCGTGAAGTGGCGGACCACCTCGAGCTCGGAGACCTCCGGCATGCCCTCGACGCCGTCGCGCAGCAGCGCGGCCGGGAGCTCGCGGGCCGGGTCGAAGTCGCCGCCCGCAGCGGGCAGCGACACGCCGCTCCGGCCGGTCGAGCCGCGCTCGAACAGGAGCTGCTCCTCGTGCACGAGCCCGCGCGTCGCGCCGCCCGCGCCGACCTCCGCGTGCGCCGTCGCCGTCACCTTCGCGTCCTTCTCCATGCTGGGCTTCCAGCCGGTGGGGTTTCCCATGGCTATCCCTTCACCGCCTGCGCGAAGAGCTCGATGAGCTCGGGGGTGTGCAGCTCGGTCGCGACGCAGAGGAGCGCGCCCTTGGCCCCGCGGAGCTCCGGGTACCAGCGCGCGAGCGGCGCGCCGGCGGCGATGCCGCGCTTCGCGAGGCGCGCCACCGCCGCCTCGGCGTCCCCGACGTCGAAGGCCAGCTCGTTGAACGACGGCGCGGAGAACACCGGGGAGATCCCGGCGCGCCCGAGCGCGTCCTTCAGCAGCCGCGCGCGCGTGAAGTTGAGCCGCGCGAGCTCGGTGAGCCCCTTCTTGCCGAGGAGCGACAGGTGGATCGTCGCGGCGAGGGCGCTGAGGCCGGAGTTCGTGCAGATGTTGGAGGTCGCCTTCTCCCGCCGGATGTGCTGCTCGCGCGTGGAGAGGGTGAGGACGAAGCCGCGGCGGCCGTGCTTGTCCACCGTCGCGCCGCAGACGCGGCCCGGCATCTGCCGGACGAACTGCTCGCGCAGCGCGAAGAAGCCCGGCGCAGGGCCGCCGAAGGCGAGCGGGTTGCCGAAGCTCTGGAAGGTCCCCACCGCGACGTCGGCGCCGAGCGCGCCCGGCGCCTGGAGGAGGCCCAGCGCGACCGCCTCGGCGGTCACGGAGATGGTGAGCGCGCCGGCCCGCTTCGCGATGGCGGCGGCCTCCGGGAGCGCGTCCACGACGCCGAGGAAGCTCGGGTAGCCCACGATGACGGCGGCGGTCCCGCCGTCCACCGCCTTCTCGAGCGCGGCGAGGTCGGTCCGTCCGTCCGGGCCGAACGGCACGGTCGCGATCTCGTCGCCCGTGGACCGCAGGTAGGTCGCGAGGACCTTGCGGTACTCGGGGTGGACCGCGGCCGAGACCACGATCTTGCTGCGCCCCGTCACCCGCGTGGCCATGAGGGCCGCCTCGGCCATCGCGGTCGCGCCGTCGTACATGGAGGCGTTCGAGACGTCCATGCCGGTGAGGAGGCACACGAACGTCTGCCACTCGAAGAGCGCCTGCAGCGTGCCCTGCGAGACCTCCGGCTGGTACGGCGTGTAGGCGGTGAAGAACTCGCCGCGGAGCAGGAGCTGGTCGACGACCGGCGGGACGTGGTGCGGGTAGCAGCCGGCGCCGACGAACGGCGGGTGCGCGGTGTCGTTGCGCGCGGCGAGCGCGCGGAGCTCGGAGAAGAGCGTGACCTCGTCCGCCGCGGGCGGCAGGTCGAGCGGGCGGGAGAGGCGCAGCCGCTCCGGGATCGAGCGGAACAGGGCGTCGAGGCTCTCCGCCCCGATGGCGTCGAGCATCGCCCGGACGTCCTCGGGCGTGTGCGGGTGGTAGCGCAAGGCGCGGACTCCTGTGGCGCGCGCGAACCCGTCCCGGGACGGCCGCCCGCGAATGTCTCGGTGACGACGCCCGCCGGGCGGCGGACGCCTACTCCTGCTCCTCGACGAACGCGCGGTACGCCTTCGCGTCCATGAGCGCCTCGAGCTCCTTCGGATCGGAGGGCTCGACGACGATCATCCAGCCCTCCTCGTACGGATCGTCGTTGATCGTCTCGGGCGCGTCGGCCAGCGGGTCGTTGACCTCGACGACCTTGCCGGAGAGCGGGGCGAAGAGCTCGGAGACGGCCTTGGTCGACTCGACGACCCCGAACGACTCCCCCTTCTTCACCGTGTCCCCGACGTCGGGCAGCTCCACGAACACGACGTCGCCGAGCTGATCCTGGGCGAAGTCGGTGATCCCGATGACGACCTGCGTGCCCTTCGTCCGGGCCCACTCGTGCTCGCGCGTGTACTTCAGGGTGTCGGGGATTTCCATGGCGTCCCTCTCCTCGGTCACTTCCGCGTGTAGAACGGCGTCTTCACGACCTTCGCCGCGGCGGCGCGGCCGCGGATCTCGACGCCGAAGGTCGAGCCCTCCGCGGCGAGCGCCGGCGGGACGTAGGCGAGGCCGATCGAGGTCTTGAGCGACGGGCTCTTCGTCCCGCTCGTCACCTCGCCGACCTTCCGCCCGTCCTGCACCACCGGATACCCGTGGCGCGCGATCCCCGCGTCGGTCAGCACGAAGCCGACGAGCTTCCGCGCGAGGCCCTGCTCCTTCTGGCGGACGAGCGCGTCGCGCCCGATGAACTCGCCCTTGTCGAGCTTCACCACCCAGCCCAGGCCGGCCTCGAGCGGCGTCGTGCCGTCGTCCATGTCCGAGCCGTAGAGCCGGTAGGCCATCTCGAGCCGGAGCGAGTCGCGCGCGCCGAGGCCGCACGGCTGGATGCCCTCGGCCTGGCCTGCGTCGAGGAGCGCGTCCCACAGGCGCGGCGCGGCGGCGGGGGGGCAGAAGAGCTCGAAGCCGTCCTCGCCGGTGTAGCCCGTGCGCGCGACGAGGCAGGGCACGCCCGCGACCTCGCCCTGGGCGAAGCGGTAGGAGCGGATGGGCATGAGATCGAGCGGCGTGAGCCGCTGGAGGAGCTGCGCGGCGCGCGGCCCCTGCAGCGCGAGCTGGGCCCAGTCGTCGGACTCGTTCTTCACGTCCGCTCCGCCCGGGTGGCCGGACAGCCAGTCGAAGTCCTTCTGCCGGTTGCCCGCGTTCACGCACACGAGCAGGTCGTCGGCCGCGCGGCGGTACACGACCACGTCGTCGACGATCCCGCCGGACTCGCGGCAGAGGCAGCCGTACTGCGCCTGGCCGTCCGCGACCTTCGAGAGGTCGTTCGTGAAGAGCCGGTTCAGCGCCTCGAGGGCGCGCGGGCCGCGGAACACGACCTCGCCCATGTGCGACACGTCGAACAGGCCGACGCGCGTGCGGACCGCCTCGTGCTCCTCCAGGATGCCGGCGTACTGGACGGGCATCTCCCAGCCGGCGAAGTCCACCATCCGCGCGCCGGAACGGACATGCGTTTCGAAGAGGGGCGTTCGCTGGGCCATGGGGCGCCTCGGGGACCGGAAGGGCGGGCGGATTCTATCGGGGTCGACTGTCGGGTCAAGCGCGCCGGGACCGGCGGAAGATCTCGCGGGGACGCGCCCTTGGACTACCGCTCCCGCGAAGGGTCCGCAAGGCAGGAATGGCGGAGGCGCCCCGCGCCCCCCGGAACGGGCGCGCTCGCGGCGCTCGCACTCGAGGCGTATCAGGGGCAGGCGACGGGCTCGCAGCGTCCCGCGCCCACGGCCGCGCAGCAGTAGAGCGGTGCGCCGCCGTCGTCCTCGAAGCGGTAGCGCCAGCCCGCCCGCGCGACCTCGAGCACGCCGAACCCCCACCGCACCGACGCGAAGATCACCTCGGTGCCCGGGACCGACGCGGTGTCGAACCGCTCCGACGGGCGGCCCCGCGCTCCGTTCCCCGAGACGAGCACGTCGAGGCCGCTCGGCGCGCGGAGGTGCTGGAGATCGTGATCGTGCCCGGCGAGGAAGGCGCGGACGCGTCCCCCGCCCGCGGCGAGGAGCCGGTCCATCCGCGCGAGGTAGTCGGGCGTCGCGTCGGTGCGGTGCCCGCCGGCGGCGACCGGCGGGTGGTGGCCGACGAGGAAGCACCAGGGCTTGTCGCAGCCGCCGGGCTCCGCGTCGCAGGCGTCGGCCCGGCAGCCGGGCGCCTCCTCGCGCACGAAGGCGACCTCGTCGTCGAGCGCGAACCCGCCGTACGCGCCCTTCACGAGGTTCGTGTCGACCACGAGGAAGCGGGCCGCGCCGCGATCGAGCGCGTAGTGCCGCGCCGGCATCTGCCAGAGCGGCGACCGGTGCGCGACCTCGAGGCAGGCCTTGAGCCGACCCTCGGCGACGGGGTCCCCGCCCTGGCTGCAGCTCCCGCCGGACGCCACGTCGTGGTTGCCGAGCGCGAGGTAGACCTCCGCCGCCGGCGTGCCGGCGAGGGTCGAGAGCGGCCCCTCGTGGCGAGCGAACCCGGGGTCCGCGGGCGCCGCGAAGCCGGGGGCGAGGGTGTTGCCGTCGGCGCCGAAGGCGCAGGCGGACGCCCCGGGCACGGTCGTGCTCGGGCCGCACGGGTAGACGTCGTCGCCCGGGAAGAGGGCGAGCGCGAAGGGCGACCTCCGGTGGGCCGAGGACACGGCGCGGGCGACCTCGCGCTGCTGGTCGGTCCCGTCCCCGAAGTCGGCGAGGTGGAGGACGCGCAGGAACGGTCCGGCGAGCTCGGGGGCGGGCCCCGGCCGGCGCGCGCGCTCGGAGCGGACGGTGAACGTCGGGCTCGATCCGCAGCCGCCGGCCGCGAGCGTGAGCGCGACGAGCGCCGCGGCGAGCCGGGCCCGGATCACCGCGCGCGCGCCCTCGCGAGGTCGATCGTGTTGACGAGCAGCATGGCGCGGGTCATCGGCCCGACGCCGCCCGGCACGGGCGTGATCGCGGAGGCGCGCCGCGCGGCCCCCGCGTACTCCACGTCGCCCACGAGCCGCCCGTCCTCGAGCCGGTTCATGCCGACGTCGATCACGACCGCGCCCTCGCGGACCCAGTCACCCCGGACGAGCTCGGCCTTGCCGATGGCCGCGACGAGGATGTCGGCGCGGGCGACCTCGCCGGCGAGATCCTGCGTGCGCGAGTGGGCGATCGTCACCGTGGCGTGCTTCTCGAGCAGCATCGCGGCCATGGGCTTGCCGACGATGTTGGAGCGGCCGACGACGAGGGCGCGCTTGCCCTTCGGGTCCACCTTGGCCTCCTCGAGGAGCCGCATCACGCCGGCGGGGGTGCACGGGCGCGGCGTGCCGGGGATGCCGATCGAGAGCGCGCCGACGTTGAACGGGTGGAAGCCGTCCGCGTCCTTGCGGGGATCGATCGCGTCGAGGACGGTGCGCTCGTCGAGGTGCTTGGGGAGGGGGAGCTGGACCAGGATGCCGTGGATGGTCGGGTCGGCGTTGAGCCGGCCGACGAGCGCGAGCAGGTCGGCCTGCGACGTCGTGGCGGGGAGGTGGTGCTCCACGGAGCGGATCCCGACCTCCTCGCAGTCCTTGCGCTTTCCGCGCACGTAGATGGCGGAGGCGGGGTCTTCGCCGACCCGCACCACCGCGAGGCCGGGGGCGATCCCGACCGCCACGAGCGCGCGAACCGCCTCCGCGACCTCACTCCGCACCTTCGCCGCGATGAGCTTACCGTCGATGATCATAGGGCTCGGCAGTATAGCGAAGGCCGCCGGGAGCGGCGCCCCCATCCTGGCCGCTTGGCGCGGAGCCCGGCCCGCCCCACCGTCAGGGTCATCCCTCGGTCCGCTCGCACGCCGCCCCGGAGGCCGACCATGGCCCTGTATCGCTTCCTCTTCGCTCCGGCGCTCCTCGCCCTCGCCGTGCTGGCCGGCCCCGGCCGCGAGCAGGGGCCCGTGACCCAGGCCGAGCCGCCGCGCGTCGTCGCGCCCGAGCGCGCCGCGGCGGCGCCCGCGCCGCAGGCCCAGGGATCGCTCTCGCGCGCCGTCGCGAAGCACGCGCCGCGAAACCCCGCGCGGCCGGCGCGGCGCTGATCGCGCACGGGGCGAACGCGACCGGGTCCGGCTAATATCCCGTCGCGCGCCGACGCGCTCCGGGAGAACCGCCGATGGCAGAGCTGTGCGAGAAGTGCACGACGCCCCTCGACGACGCGGGCCACTGCGTCACGTGCGAGGCCGACGCCGAAGGGCTCGCGCTGGTCACGCGCTCCGGCTACGCCTCGGTGCGCGAGATGATGTCGCTCCTCGAGGTCGAGGGGCTCGGGCCGGAGATGGAGAAGGTCCCGCCGGCGCGCCCCGAGGAGCGCGCCCATCCGCTCTGGAACCTGTACGTGCCGCGGGACGAGGCCCCGCGCGCGGTGGAGTTCCTGCGGAGGGACTGGGCGGAGCTGCTCGAGGATCCCGAGGCCGCGGCGGCCGCGGCCCGGGGCCAGGCGGGCGTGGATCTGGACCAGGACGGGGACCTCACCTGCCCGGCCTGCGGGCACGTGTTCGCGGTGCGCGGCGGGGAGGAGGCCGAGTGCCCGGAGTGCGGTCTCGGGCTCGGCGCGCCGTCGAACGCCGCGCCGGACGAGTCGCAGTCCTAGGATTAGAGCCCCATGCCCAGGGAGCTCGCGGACCTCCACATCCACGTCGGCGGGGCGGTCGCGCCCCACGTCCTCTGGTCGATCGCCCACGAGCAGGGGTTCAAGCTGCCCGTCTCCGACTACTGGGAGTTCAAGGAGCTCGTCTCCGCCCGGCCGGGGAAGGTGAAGTCGCTCGACGAGTACCTCGCCGTCCTGCACACCTGGACGGAGAAGATCCAGTCGTCGCCGCAGGCGATGGAGCGCAGCGTCTACGAGGTCATCGGCAAGGAGTACCGCTCCTCGCGCGTCTCGCTCATCGAACTGCGCTTCAACCCCATGAAGCGCAACGTCGGCGGCGAGCGCGATCTCGATCACATCATCCACGCGGCGCTCCGGGGCATGGACCGCGCCCTCCTCGAGTACGGCGTCCGCGCCGGGCTCATCTTCTGCCTCGCCCGCGAGTTCGACGCGCACCTCAACGAGATCCTCGTCGAGAAGGCCATCAAGTACCGGCGCCGGGGCGTCGTCGGGATCGACCTCGCGGGGACGGAGCGGAACGCCCTCGAGCTCGACGGCCGCGAGGTGAAGCGCTACCGCGAGCTCTTCGCGCGCGCCCGCGCGGCGGGGCTCAAGACCACCGTGCACACCGGGGAGACCGCCGGGACGGGCGCCGAGGGGGTGCGCGCCGTCGTGGAGGAGCTCGAGCCCCAGCGGATCGGCCACGGGATCTGCGCCGCGAAGGACGAGCGGGTGATGGATCTCCTGCGCGAGCGGGGGATCGTGCTCGAGATCTGCCCGAGCTCCAACCTCGCGACCCGCGCGGTCGCGTCGCTGGCGGAGCTCGGGGGGATCCTGCGGCGGTTCTGGGAGCGCGGGGTGAAGTTCACGATCAACACCGACGGCCCGTACCTGCTCGACACGGACATGCGCACGGAGGTGCGGCTCCTGCGCGACGGCGGCATCCTCTCCGACGAGCAGATCGACCAGACGCTCGCGTGGGCCCGCGAGGCGAGCTTCATCGAGGATTGATCACACGGGGCCTGCGGCCCCGGCCCCGGCGGGCTCGCTTCGCTCCGCCCCACGACCGCCGCGCTCCGTCAGCCCGCAGCCTCCGCCTCGGCCGCATCCAGCGCGGCGGCGGTGCGGGCGAGGTCCTCGGACGAGCGGAAGTGACGCGGCTCGAAGGCGGCCGCCATCGGGGTGCCCCACTCCTCGGGCGGCGCCTCGATGCCGGGGAAGTACCGAGGCCGCCGGTGCACCAGGGCGGCGAGCATCTCGGAGAGCGGCGAGCGGAAGCGCTCGGGGCCCCCCGCCGCCGACAGGATCCGCTCGGCGCGCCAGCGCAGCTCGAGCACGCGCCCGAACCCCTCCTGGAAGATCCGCTTCACCGGCGTCTCGGCGAGCGCCTCGATCGCGCGGCCCTCGTCGCCGCCGGCGAGCTTCTCGAGCCCGAGCTCGAGGTAGGCGCGCGCCGCCTGGAAGACCCCTCGCACGGCGTCGAGGTCGCCGGGGTCCACCGCGTCGGCGACGAGGACGGCGTTGGCGGCCGACACGATCTGCCGCTCGACGGCGTCGCGCTCCGCGGGCGAGAGCGCGGCGAACGCGCGGTCGAGCAGCGACGCCTGCGCGAGCGTCGCGAGGAAGAAGCCGGGCGGACGCGCGGCCAGCCCGGGCGCCGCGGCCGGCGTCCGCGGCGGGCGCGCGAACCACGAGAGGGCCTCCTCGAGGGACGGGTAGCCGAGATCCGCGAGGCGGGCGGCGCGCCAGCGGAGGGCCGTCTCCTCGAGCTCGCTCGGGAGGTCCCAGCGGAGCGAGGAGAGGAGCCGCGTCGCGGCGAACGGATCCTCGGCGTACAGGTCGTCGAGGACGCCGCGCACCGCCATGTACTCGGTGCCGTCCACGAGGAACTCGATCACGAACTTGTTCTCGGGCGTCCGCATGAAGCGGTCGCTCGTGAGCTCCGGATCGGGATCCTGCTCGAGGTCGTGGATGCGCAGGCTCGTGCGCAGGACGAGGTACAGCACCTCGCGGTCGAGCGCGGCGAGCTTCCGCTCCCAGCGGGCGGCGGCCTTCGGCTCGAGCTGCGCCCCGGCGCGCGCGGCGCGGAGCCACGGCAGCGCCTTGCGCGGCTCGAACCCCGACCGCGACCAGGCGTCGAGGTCGATGAAGGTCTTGAACTGCTGGGCCGAGGCGAGCTGCACGATGAACGCCGCGTCGGCGAGGCCCACGTCGCGGATCGTGAAGTACAGCTCGTCGGCGGGCAGGGCGCGCACGAGCGCCTGCGGATCGCGCGCGTCGAGGATGACGTCGAGCCGCTTGCGCCCACGCGCTGCGGCCAGCGCCGCGCGCGCGTCCCTCAGCTCGGCAGGCGCGAGCGCCCTGTTCTCCCTGGCCATCACGCACCCCCATGGTGCGCCACCCCGCGGCGGCGCAACGCGCTGCGCGGACCGCTTCGGGGCGGCAGCCCACCGGACGGACGACTGGAGAGACCGCGCGGCGCCGGGCGTCGTGGTGGCGCGCGCGAGGCCGGGGGAGGCGCCTCGGAGGCCGAGGCCGGCCTCGCGCTACGCCCGCGCGGCGGCGCGGGAGGCGCCGTGGGCGACCTTCACGATCTTGCCGGCCTTGAGGCAGCGCGTGCAGACGCGCACGTGCTTCACGGTGCCGTCGACCGTCGCCCGGACCGAGCGGAGGTTGGGCATCGAGCGGGTCTTCGTCTTGTTGTTCGCGTGGGAGACGTTGTTCCCGACGAGCGGGCCCTTCCCACAGATGTCGCAGCGGCGTGCCATGGCTTGCTCCGAAAATCCGAAAGAGCGCGGGATATTACGCAACGGCGGCGGAAATGCAAGAGGCTGGTTCACGCGGCGGGCGCTCGCCGCCGCCGCGCAGCAGTGCGGGCGTGACCCGCGCGATCCCGCCTACTTGAGCGGGTTCTTCGACCCCAGGAGCGCGGCCACGTGCCCGGCCGCCTGGATCCCCGCGTAGAACTCGCCCTCGATGCCGAGGCCCGGGAGCACCTCGCGGCCGGCGAAGAACAGGTTCTTCCAGGGGCCGCGCACCGGCACGCCGGTCACGCCCAGGAACTCGTCGAGGTTGGCCTCGTAGAGCGGGTGGACGGGAGGGAGATCGGCGGCCTCGGGAGAGGCGAGCAGGGGCGCCGACTCGGCGATGAGGTGGCGCTCGAAGAAGGGGATCGCGTCCGCCACCGCCTCGCGGATCCTGGAGGCGGCCTGCTGGAGCGCCGGCCGGCTCCGGACGTCGGCGGGGACGAACCCCGACGCGCAGACGACGCGCTCGTCCGAGACGGGCTCGCCGCCCGAGCCCTTGTCGCCGGGGCCCTTGCGCCCCTCGCGGCGCGCGGGGAGCACCTGCAGGAACACGGCGTTGTCGAGGCCGTCGCCGGCCGAGGCGTTGCGCAGCGCGATCACGTTCTCGGCGAGCGCCGGCGGGAGCGCGGCCTGCTTCACCACGAGGTTCACCGAGACGAGCTGACGCCGCGGGCGAATCCCGCGGAGCGGCTCTACGGCGCGCGACTCGCGGAGATCCGCGGGCAGGAGGTCGAGGAGGCGGTCCGCGTCGGTGGCCACGATGAAGGCGCGCGCCACGTGGGCGTCCGGGGAGTCGGCGAGCCGCACCGCCTCGACCTTGCCGCCCTCGATGTCGAACCCGGTCGCGACGGCCGGCTCGCCGGGGCCCCCGCGCAGCTCGCCGCGGGACTCCGCGATGCGCCGGCGCACCATCTCGCGCAGCGTGCCCTGACCGCCGGGGAGGCGGCTCGTCCCCCGGAACGCGCCGCCGAGGAGCCGGACGAGCGAGAGCGGGGAGGGCTCACCGTCGAGGTACGTGAGGAAGCGGTGCGCGATGGCGACGCTCTGGGCGAGCTCGTGGTCCTCGAGCCCTGCGAACGGCCTCGCGACGCCCACCGGCTCCTTCGGCGCGCCCGGCGCGGTCGAGGCGAGCTTGATGGCCTTCTTCACCTCGCGCCGCTCGATGAACCCGTCCGGAGGGAGCGGCGGCGCGGAGCGCAGGAAGAAGCCGGCGAAGTCGAAGAGGGTCCCGAGCGTCGCGAAGGCCGCCTCGAGCGCCTCCGCCTCCTGCGGCCACTCGCGGCGCAGCTCCGTGCGCAGGATGGCGGGATCGCGCGAGAGGTCGGCGCGGTGCTTCGGCAGGAGGAGCTGGAAGTCCGGATCCGAGGGCACGAGCGCGCGCGAGAAGTCGGTCGCTAGGCCGAGCTCGGAGAGGACCGCCTCCGCGCTCGGCAGCTGGCGCGGGGAGGGGACGACCGCCGGTCCGAAGGGCAGGATGTAACCCTGGTCGGCGTAGTGGAAGCCGGGGTCGTCGTGGGCGACGTGCAGGACGCGGAGGCCGCGCCGGGCGAGCAGCGCGCCGGCCACCACGCCGCCGAGCTGCGAGCCGACCACGCAGACGTCGTAGATGCGCTGGGTTGCGGGAGGACGGAAGGTCTGCGCCACGGGCGCGGGAGTCTACCCGGGTTCGGCCGCGCGCCAAACCTCTTCTCGACCCCGCCGCGATTCCGCGGCCGGGCGGCCGGCCGCTCGCTTCACGCCAGCTCCACGAGCGGGTTCGTGACCGGCCCGGGCGGAGCGAGCCGCGCACCCTCCACCCGCACGCGCCGCCCCTCGACCGAGAGCCGGCCCGCCGCCAGCCACTGGATGGCCTGGGGGTAGAGCCGGTGCTCCTGCTCGAGGATGCGGGCCGCGAGCGCCGCCTCGTCGTCGTCGGGCAGGACCGGCACGATGGCCTGCGCGATCACGGGGCCGGTGTCCGTCCCCTCGTCGACGAAGTGCACGGTGCAGCCCGCGAAGCGCGCGCCGTACTCGACGCACTGGCGCTGGGCGTGGAGCCCCGGGAAGCTCGGCAGCAGGCCGGGGTGCACGTTCAGGACGCGCGGGCAGCCGCGCGACGCGGGCGTCGGGCCGAAGGCGCGCAGGAAGGCGGGCGTGACGAGCCGCATGTAGCCGGCGAGGCACACGACCTCGACCCGGTGCGCGCGCAGGACCTCGACGAGCCGGAGGTCGTAGGCCTCGCGATCGGCGACGCCCTTCGACGGGAGCACCTCCGTCGCGACGCCCGCGCGGCGCGCCCGCTCGAGCGCTCCGGCGGTCGGGACGTTCGAGACGACCACGGCGACCTCGGCGTCCACGCGGCGTGCGGCGCCGCCTGCCCCGCAGGCGTCCAGGATGGCCTGCAGGTTCGTGCCGCCGCCCGACGCGAGGACCCCGAGCCGGATCACCGCACCACCTCGCAGGTGGCCTCGCCCGTGCCGTCCTCGATCTGGCCGACGGTCCACGCGTCGAGGCCGCGCGCGCGCAGCGCGGCGTGCGCTGCCGCCTCGTCGCCCGGCGCGACCACGGCGACGAGCCCGAGCCCCATGTTGAAGGTCCGGTACATCTCGTCGCGCGGCACGCCGCCCTCGCGCTCGACGAGGTCGAAGATGGCCGGCCTCGGCCAGCGCCGCTCCTCGAGCACCGCGCGCGTGCCGTCGGGCAGCGTGCGCGGCACGTTGCCGGGCAGGCCGCCGCCGGTGATGTGGGAGAACGCCTTGACCGGGACCGCCTCGAGGAGCGCGAGCACGTCCTTGGCGTAGATGCGGGTCGGCTCGAGGAGCGCCTCCGCGAGCGTGCGGCCTCCGAGGGCGTCGAGGCGCCGGTCGAGTGGGTTCTTCTCGAGGAGCGCCTTGCGCGCGAGCGAGTAGCCGTTCGAGTGGAGCCCGGTCGAGGCGACGCCGATGACGAGGTCGCCCTTCGCGACCGTCTTGCCGTCGACGATGCGCGAGCGGTCCACGCAGCCCACCGCGAAGCCCGCGAGGTCGTACTCGCCCGGGGCGTAGAAGCCGGGCAGCTCCGCGGTCTCGCCGCCGATGAGCGCGCAACCTGCCTGACGGCAGCCCTCGGCGATGCCCTTCACCACCTCGGCGCCCTGCTCGGCGGACAGCTTCCCCGTGCCGTAGTAGTCGAGGAAGAAGAGCGGCTCGGCCCCCACGACCGCGACGTCGTTCACGCACATCGCCACGAGGTCGATGCCGATCGTGTCGTGGCGGTTCGCCTCGAAGGCGACCTTGAGCTTCGTCCCGACGCCGTCGGTGCCCGAGACGAGCACCGGCTCGCGGTACTTCTTCACGTCGAGCGCGAAGAGCCCGCCGAACCCGCCGATCCCGGCGAGGACCTCGGGGCGGAGGGTGGGACGGGCGTGGGGCTTGATGAGCTCGACGAGGCGGTCGCCCTCGTCGATGTCGACGCCCGCGTCGCGGTAGGTCAGGGACATGGCGGGCCATTACCGCGACGGCGCGACGGCCGCAAGCTGCTCCCGCGCCGGGCAGGGCGACGGGGCGGACGCCGGCCGCCGCGCGCCGTGGCGCACGTCGTGGCCGCGCCCGGGGGGCGCGGTTGCTCCGGGTCGTCGCCTAGAGCGCGACCGCGAGGAGCAGGAGGGCGGCGAGGAGTACGGTGGTGAGGCGCATCGGGAGCGGCTTTCGCTCGGAGTGCTGGCAGGCATCGTAGCGGAGCGATCCGTCATCGCCAGTTTCCGGCCGCGTTCGTGCCGCGCCGCGTCGCGGGCGGTTCGTTGACACTGGCGCGTGAGGTCGGCTAAGCACCACTTCCTTCCGAGGTCACGCACCGCAAATGCCCTGGTTCTCCAAGCAGAAGAAGGTGAAGGCGAGGGAGTCGACCCCCGCCGCCCCGCCGCCGCCGCCCGCCAAGGGCGAGGGCATCTGGCACAAGTGCGAGGGCTGCGAGAGCGTGGTCGCGCGCGCGGAGCTCGAGCGCGAGTGGAACGTCTGCCCATCGTGCGGCCAGCACGAGGCGCTGCCGATCCGCCGCCGGTTCGAGCTCGTGCTCGACCCCGGCTCCTTCGAGGAGCTCGACGCCGATCTCACCCCGCAGGATCCGCTCGGCTTCGTGGACGCGAAGAAGTACCGCGACCGCCTGAAGGGCACCTACAAGAACACCGGGCTGCGGGACGCGTTCATCTCGGGGGTGGGCTCGATCGCCGGGCAGCAGGTGTCGATCGGGTCGTTCGCGTTCGAGTTCATGGGCGGCTCGATGGGCTCGGTCGTCGGCGAGAAGGTCACGCGGGTCTTCGACCGCGCCTTCGAGCGCCGGCTGCCGGCCATCGTCTTCAGCTCGACCGGCGGCGCCCGCATGCAGGAGGGCATCTTCTCCCTCATGCAGATGGCGAAGACCTCGGCGGCGCTCCACCGCTTCCGGGCGGTCAGGAAGCCCTACGTGTCCGTGATGCTCCACCCGACCACGGGCGGCGTGGCGGCCAGCTTCGCCTGGCTCGGCGACGTCGTCATCGCCGAGCCGAAGGCCCTCATCGGCTTCGCCGGGCCCCGCGTCATCGAGCAGACCATCCGGGAGAAGCTGCCGCCGGGCTTCCAGCGCAGCGAGTTCCTCCTCGAGCACGGGATGATCGACGCCATCGTGCACCGCCACGACATGCGGGATCGCCTCGGGCAGCTCCTGTCGCTCCTCGGCTGACCCGCGCGCGAGCGGCCGCGCCCGGCCCGGCGCGGTCCCGCGGCGCGCGCTAGCACACCGCCATGGCCGATCCCCACGCCTACCTCGCCGGGCTGCAGCCGCTCGCGATGCGCTTCGGGCTCGAGCGGATGCAGCGCGCCCTCGACGCGCTCGGCCGTCCGGAGCGCGCCTACCCCGTGCTGCACGTCGGCGGCACGAACGGCAAGGGCTCCACCTGCGCGATGGCCGCCGCCGCCCTCGAGGCCGCCGGCCACAGGGTCGGCCTCTACACCTCGCCTCACCTCGTCCGCTTCAACGAGCGGATCCAGGTTGCGGGCGCGCCCATCGGAGACCTGGACCTCGCCTCGGCGATCGAGGAGATCCGCCGGGCCTGCCCGTGGCACGACGCGGGCGAGGAGGGCGACCGGCTGACCTACTTCGAGTTCGCGACGCTCGCCGGCCTCCTCCACTTCGCGCGCGCGGGCGTCGGCGCCGCCGTGGTGGAGGTGGGGCTCGGGGGGCGCTTCGACGCGACGAACGCGATCGTGCCGCGCGTCACGGCGATCGCCGCCATCGGCCTCGACCACACGCAGCTCCTCGGCGACACCGTCGAGCAGATCGCCTTCGAGAAGGCCGGGATCTTCAAGCCCGGCGTGCCGGCGGTGGTGCACGGGCGCCAGCCGCCCGGGGCGCTCGAGGCGCTGCGGACGGAGGCGGCGCGGCGCGGCGCGCCGTTCGTCGTGGCCGCCCCCGACTACCCGGGCCCGATCGCGCTCTCCGGGCCGCACCAGCGGGGGAACGCCGCGCTCGCCCACGCGGCGCTGCGCGCGCTGGCGCGCGCCGGGGTCGCGGTTCCGGACGAGGCGATGGCGCACGGCATCGCGACCGCGCGCTGGCCGGGGCGGCTCGAGGAGCTCTCGGGCGTGCTGCTCGACGGCGCACACAACCCGGACGGCGCCGCCGCCCTCGCCGCCGCGCTCCGGGCGATGTACCCCGGCCGACCGGTCGAGCTCGTGTTCGGGGTGCTCGCCGACAAGGACCACGCGCACATGCTGGCCGCGCTCGTCCCGGCCGTCCGGGCGCTGCACGTCGTCACGCCTGCGTCCGCGCGGGGGCGGCCCGCGGCCGAGGTCGCCGAGGCGGCGCGCCGCCTGGGGGCCCGGGCGGACGTGCACGGCTCGGTCGCCGAGGCGATCGACTGCGCGCGAGGCGCCGCGGCGCCGGACGGCGTGGTCTGCGTCGCCGGCTCGCTCTACCTCGTGGGTGAGGCGCGCGGGCTCCTCGCGCCCAGGTAGTCAGATATCGCATTGGAACCCCTGGGCTTTTTTTGAGGGGGCGGCCGGTCGCATGCTAACCTGCCCGCCGACCTTTCTGGGGAGCCCACGCATGCGTCCTCGCCACCTCGTCGCGCTGGTCCTCGCCTTCGCGGGCAGCAGCGCCCGCGCCGCCGGCGCCCTCAACGTCGTCACCGCCGTCGAGGTGAAGGACGAGGGCGCCGCCGTGGTGCTCCAGGTGAAGGGCTCGAAGCCGCCGAACTTCACGACCTTCTCGATGGCCGATCCGCCGCGCTTCGTGATCGACCTCTCCGAGGCGCGTCTCCAGGGCGTCCCGGAGGACCTCGTCGTCCGGAACGGCGTCGTGAACCTCGTGAAGAACCTGTCGTACGGCTCCGAGGCGACCGCGATCGCCCGGATCATGGTGGCGTTCCAGGTCGAGGTCGATCCGCCGGAGGTGCTGGCCGAGGGGAACACGCTCGTCGTCCGGGTCGCGAAGCCGGCGGGGGCGTCCCCGGCCGTGGCGGCCGACGACGGCGCCCGCGCGCGCGAGGCGGAGGAGGCGAAGGCTCGCGCCGCGGCCGAGAAGAAGGCGCAGGAGGAGGCCGCCGCCCGCGCCGCAGCCGAGGCCCAGGCGCGCGCCGAGGCGGAGAAGGCCGAGGCTGCGGCCGCGGCGGAGAAGGCGCGGGTCGCCGAGGTCGCGGCCGCGGAGGAGAAGGCGCGAGCCGCCGAGGTCGCGGCCGCGGAGGAGAAGGCGCGGGCCGCCGAGGCGGATCGCGCCAAGGCCGGGGTCGAAGCCGACGCGCAGCCGGCGAGCGCGGCGGCGGAGGAGCAGTCCCGCGCGGAGGCCGAGGCGAAGGGCGCCGCCGAGGCGCGCGCGGCGTACGAGAAGGAGCGGCAGGAGGAGGTCGCGAGGTCCGAGGCCGAGGCCCAGGCCCGGTCGCGCGCGGAGGGGGAGGCGCGCGAGGCCGAGGCCAGCGCGCGCGCGGAGGCGGACCGTCGGGCAGAAGAGGAGGCCGGCGCGCGCGCTGCGGCCGAGGCTCGGGCCGCATCGGAGCGCGAGCTCGCCGCGGCGAACGGCAAGGCCGCCGCGCTCGACGAGGCGCCCGCGCCGGAGCGGTCCCGGGGGGCGGCAGCGGAGTCGCATCCGGAGCCGGCGGCCGCGGTGGCCGAGACGGCCGCCGAGGCGTCCGCCGGGCGGCTCGACGTGGGGGCGCCGCGGGCGCAGCTCCGCGAGGTCGGGTTCAAGCAGATGTCCGGGGTCTCGCGCGTCTTCGTGCGCACCAGCGTGACGCCCCGGTTCTCCGTCCAGGACGTGGGCGAGAACGTGATCCGGGTCGAGCTCGAGAACACGCGCGCGACGCGCCGGAACGACCTGCGTCACCTCGACACGTCGTTCTTCTCCTCCGCGGTCGCGGTCGTCACCCCGGCGCGCCGCGGCTCGAGCTACGTCCTCGACATCAAGCTGCGCGAGCGGGTCCCGTACCAGCAGCGGATCGAGGGCGACATGCTCGCCATCGACTTCGAGCGGCCCGCCGCGCCGGCGTCACTGCCGGTGG
Organism: Anaeromyxobacter sp. SG66; assembly: GCF_022690805.1. NCBI lineage: Bacteria > Pseudomonadati > Myxococcota > Myxococcia > Myxococcales > Anaeromyxobacteraceae > Anaeromyxobacter > Anaeromyxobacter sp. SG66. The sequence continues at coordinate 11,878 of NZ_JALCZC010000015.1, read as the reverse complement.
CGGGGCCCGCCGGGGCCGCGCCGGGCGGCGGCGCCGCTGCCGACCCCGTCCCGGCCGCGCTCGAGGGCGAGGCGCCCGCGACGACGCCGGCCGCGAATTGACGCGACAGCGACGGCGCGCCGCGTAGAATCGCGCCCTCGCCGTGCACCGCACTCCGCTCCTCGCCGTTGTCGCGCTCGCGGCGCTCGCCGCGCACCTCGCCGCCGCCCAGGCGCCGGCGACCGCTGCGCGTCGGGGCGCCCTCCCGGAGGGAGACGTCCACGTCGACGCCGGGACCGTCACCTACGACGCGTCCACCGGGAGCTTCCTCGTCGAGGACGGGGCCGTGCTGCGGAGAGGCACCGTCGTCCTGCGCGCGCGGACCGCCCGCTATGACCCCGAGACGGGCCAGGTCGTGGCGACGGGCGGCGTCCTCCTCACGGACGCCACGCGCGCGGTGGCCGCGGATGGGGTCACCGCGGTGCTCGGCGGCCCGTTCGAGGCGCAGGACGTCGTCGCGTTCCTGAAGAGCGGGCCCGTGGAGCTCGGCGGGGCCGAGTCCATCGACGCGGCGCGCGGCCTCGGCCAGAACCGGCTCGTTTTCTCCGGCAAGTCGCTGCAGGGGGACCCCTCGGGACGGCTGAAGCTGTCCGGCGCCCGCCTCACGCTCTGCGACTGCGGGGCGGGCCGCGCGCCCTCGTGGGAGATCCGCGCGGCGAACGCCGAAATCATCGCGGGGAAGCGCGCCACGCTCTCGTGGCCCGTCGTCTACGTCACGCCCCGGTTCCTCTTCGTCGATCACCCCGTGCCGGTCCTCCCGCTGCCGTGGCTCTACCTGCCGCTCGGCGAGCGGCAGACGGGGCTCCTGGTCCCGCAGCTCGTGTCGAGCGGCGCGACCCGCTTCGCCGTCGACGTCCCCCTGTTCGTCACGCTGGGGCGAAGCGCCGACCTGACCTTCACGCCGGGCTACGCGTTCGGCCCGGGCAGCGCGGCGGTGGACAAGGGCAAGCCCGCCGTGCGCGGGCCCACCGCGCGGCTCGAGGGCCGCTGGGCCCCGGCGGTCGGGGCGGCGGGCCGGGCCGAGCTGACCTGGCTCCGGGACCTGGACGCCGAGCCGGGCGGTGAGTCCGGGAGCCGCTACGCGGTCGCCCTCGCCCACGCCCAGCGCTTCTCCGAGCGCACCTCGCTCCGCGCCGACCTCGCGCTCTACAGCGACCCGCTCCTCGCGCGCGACTTCTCGACCGACATCCTCGCGCGCGGCACGAGCTACCGGCGCTCGGACCTCGTGGTCGAGCACGCGCGGGACGCGCTCGTGCTGGAGGCGGGCGCCTCCTACCTGCAGCCGTTCCTCGTCTCGCCGGAGGGCTACGGCCTGTTCGGACGCGACGTAGACGAGCTGCACCGCTGGCCGTGGGCCTCGGCGACGCTGCTTCCGAGCTTCCTCGGGCCGCTGCGGGTGGAGGGGAGGGCGGGCGCGGCCCGCTTCGCGCCGGCTGCGTCGCTCGACGGAGGGACCCTCCGCGGCCTCGTCGCCGATGGCGCGGCAGGTGTGCCGTACGAGCTCCCGCGTCCGTCGGGCGTGGACCGGGTGCTGCGGCCCGGCGCCTCTCGCGGCGACGTCGGGCTGGAGGTCGCGGCCCCGCTGCAGCTCGGGAACGCGCTCGTGGTGGAGCCGTTCGTCCGCGGTGCGGCGCTCGGCTACGCGTTCGAGGACGGGACGGATCCCGCCATGCAGGCGTGGGGAGTCGCCGGCGCGCGCCTCGAGACGACCTTCGGGCGCGCGTTCGGGGCGATCCGGCACCGGGTGACGCCCTGGGTCGAGTGGCGGCTCGGGAGCGAGTCGGCGGGCAACGCGGATCTCCCGGCGGCGTACGACTCGCTCGACCGGGTCGAGCGCTCGTCGCTCGTGACGCCCGCGGGCGCGCCGGGGCCGGTGGAGCTGCCGCTGCCCATCCTGTCCGCCGCTCCGCGCGGCCGCTTCCAGCAGCTGCGTGCCGCGGTCGACACGCGCCTCTCCCTGCGCGGGGCCGACGTGCTCCGGCTCGAGCTCGGCCAGGACTACGACGTCGAGACCGGCCGGCTCGCGGAGACGTTCACGAGCGGCGAGCTGCGGGCGGGCCGCTTCAGCGCGGACGCCGCGGCGCGCTTCCTCGCCTTCGGCGGGCGCAAGGAGCCGGTGCCGCTCACCGGCGTGCCGCGGCTGCCGTCCTCTCCGCTCGATCGACTCACCGAGCTCCGAGCCTTCGGGTCCGTCTCCGATCGGCGCGGAGATGCGCTCCGGCTCGGGCTCCTCTCCATCGGGAGGGGCGCCTCGGGCAGCCTCGTCGCCGGGCTGGATCCGCTGTTCGATCTGCGGCCCGCGCCGCTCGAGGCGGTGGCGCAGGGGAACGCCGGCGTCACCGCCCGCCTTGGGGGAGCGACGGCGACCTACGACGTGCTCTTCCCGGGCCGTCCGGTGGTCCGCTCCTGCCCGGACCGTACCCGCGAGGTGGGTGCGCTCCACATCCAGCAGCACGTCGCGACGTTCGCCTGGCAGTCGCCCTGCCGCTGCTTCCGGGTGGCCGCCAGCCTCACCCTGAACGACTGTGGGGGGTTCACTCCTCGGATGATGATCGATTTGGCCCCGGTGGGGTCGACTCTCGCAGGTGCGAGTCGGTAGACTCTCTCCCCCCAGGCGGAGCGACTCGTCCGCCATTCGCGGGGGTTGCGATACGTGAACCTCGACTGGAGAATCGACGGGTGAGCCGGACCCGAACACCGCCGCCGCACGCCGCGCGGAACGCCGAGGGGAACGAGCCCGAGAAGCGCCGCGCCATCCTCCACGCCGCGGTGCGCGTGTTCGCGGAGAAGGGCTACCACGGCTGCCGCATCGCCGACGTGGCGCGGGCCGCCAACGTCGCGTACGGGCTCGTGTACCACTACTTCCGGAACAAGGAAGAGCTGCTCGAGAGTGTCTTCGCCGAGCAGTGGACGATCCTCATCAACGCCATCCGGGCCATCGACGAGGGGCCCGGTACGGCGGCCGACAAGGTCGCGGCCATCTTCGGGTTCGTCTTCGACGTGTACAAGGCGGCCCCCGCCGCGGTGCGCGTCCTCATCCTGGAGGTGACGCGCACGCCGCAGGGGCTCCGCGCCGGCTCGACCCGCGAGACCTTCGACCGCGCCGTCCACCTGGTCGCGGACGTGGTCCGTCAGGGCCAGCAGGCCGGCGAGCTCCGCGCGGAGCTGGACCCGGTCATCGCCGCGGCGGGCCTCCTCGGCGCCCTCGAGCTCGCGATGACCGGCATGGTGATCGGCATCGTGCCCGCGGGGGACGAGGCCGCGGTGGACCGGGTGAAGGGCGAGGTCGTCGAGCTCGTCTGCGGCGGGCTGCGGCGCCGCTGAGCGGCACCCGGCCCCCGATCGACTGCGCGCGCCCCGCCGGGAGCTTTTGCCGGGCGGTGCCCCCGAACAGAATCCCTTCCCCCATGCCGCGCTGCGGCGTCGGTGGGTCGCCGGCCGGATCGCCCGGGCGGCGGGCTCGTGATCTTTCGCCGGCGCGCGGCGCGCTGCCGGCATCCGGCCCCGCGGGGCCGAGCAAGGGTGAGTGATGGCGGCGCGCGTGCTCGTGTCGGACGACCTCTCGCCGGAGGCGGTGAGGATCCTCCAGGCGGCAGGGCTGGAGGTGGACGTGAGGGTGGGCCTCAGGCCCGAAGAGCTCGAGCGGATCATCGGCGACTACGACGGCCTCGCGGTGCGGAGCGCCACGAAGGTGACCGCGCGCCTGCTCGAGAAGGCCGCCCGGCTCAAGGTGATCGGGCGCGCCGGGGTCGGCGTCGACAACGTGGATCTCGCGGCGGCCACCCGCCGCGGCGTCGTGGTGATGAACACGCCCGGGGGCTCGTCGATCACGGTGGCCGAGCTCGCGCTCGCCATGATCCTCGCCCTCTCGCGCCACGTGGCCGCCGCCACCGCCAGCGTGAAGGGTGGCAAGTGGGAGAAGAAGCGGTTCCAGGGCCACGAGCTCGCCGGCAGGACGCTCGGGGTCGTGGGGATCGGGAACATCGGCTCGGTCCTCGTCGAGCGGGCCCTCGCCATGCGCATGCGCGTCGTCGCGTTCGACCCCTTCATCTCGCCCGAGGCGGCCGCCAAGCTCGGCGCGTCGCTCGTGGACCTCGAGACCCTCTGGCGGGAGGCGGACGTCGTCTCGGTCCACGTGCCCCTCACCGAGAAGACGCGGAACCTCGTCGACGTGGCGGCGCTCGCCAAGATGAAGAAGGGCGCGATCCTCGTGAACTGCGCCCGGGGCGGCATCGTGGACGAGCGGGCGCTCGCCGAGGCGCTGCGCTCGGGACACCTCGCGGGCGCGGGGCTCGACGTCCTCGAGCAGGAGCCGCCGCCCGCCGATCACCCGCTGCTCGCGCTCGAGAACGTGCTCCTCACGCCGCACATCGGCGCCTCGACCGAGGAGGCGCAGTCGGCGGTGGCCATCGCGGTCGCCGAGCAGCTCTCGGACTACCTGGTGCGGGGCGTCGTGCGGAACGCCGTGAACGCGCCGGGGCTGCCGCCGGAGATGATGGAGCAGCTCGCGCCGTACCTGCCGCTCGCGGAGAAGCTCGGCGCGCTCGCGGCGCAGCTCGCGCCGCCGGGCCCGACCGAGGTCGCGGTGGAGGTCGCCGGCGAGCTCGCCTCGGTGCCGCTCCGCCCGCTCGTCGCGCGCGCGCTCGCCGGCGTCCTGCGGCCGTTCCTCGACACGCAGGTGAACGAGGTGAGCGCCCCGGCCATCGCGCGGGAGCGCGGGCTCGCGGTGCGGGAGACGCGCTCGGCCGAGCCGCACGACTACGCGAGCCTGGTGACCGTCACGGTCCGCGGCGCGGGCGGCGAGGCCCAGGTCGCCGGGACGGTGTACGGGAAGCGGGACGCGCGCATCGTGCGGGTGAACGCGTTCCGGGTCGAGGCGGTGCCGGACGGGCAGGTGATCCTCTGCGAGAACGACGACGCGCCCGGCGTCTTCGGCAGCCTCGGCACGACGCTCGGGGCCGCGGGCGTGAACATCGCCCGCATCTCGCTCTCGCGCGTGGAGGATCGCTCGCGGGCCTTCGCCTTCCTCAACGTGGACTCCGCGCCGTCGCCGGAGCTCCTCGAGCGGCTGCGCCGCCTGCCTCACGTCCGGTCGGTCCAGGCGATCTCGCTCTAGGCGCGGTCGCGCCGGCGCTCCAGCGGGCGCGTGGCGGCGATCCGGGCCGGCGATCCGCGCGGCCCGCGGGGCGGCTCACCGGCGCAGCCCGCGGCCGATCCCCTTTCGCGTCCGGACCGGGGCGGATAGAGTCGCGCGCGATGCTCGACCTCTCGCTCCCGTCCGGCCTGCGCGACCTCCTCCCCGATCACTCGGCGCACCTCGCCGAGCTGTCCGCGAAGCTCCAGGAGGTGTTCTCGCGCTTCGGCTACCGGCGCGTGTTCCTGCCCACGCTCGAGCGGCTCGACGTGGTGGAGCGCGGGCTCTCGGCCGCGGCGCTCGCGGACGTCATGAAGTTCGTCGAGCCCGGCTCCGGAGAGGTCGTCGCCATCCGGCCTGACATCACGCCGCAGATCGCGCGGCTGTACGCGGCGCGCCCGGACGCGCTGCCGTCGCCGGCGCGGCTCTGCTACGACGGCCCGGTGCTGCGCGCCCGCGAGGCGCGGGCGGGCCGTCCCCGCGAGGTCTACCAGGCCGGCGTCGAGCTGCTCGGCGCGGGCGGGCCGTCCGCGGACGCGGAGGCGCTCGTGGTGCTGGCGCGCGCGCTCGAGCGGGTGGGGCTCGGCGCCGCCGTGCTGGAGGTCGGCCACGCGCGCTTCGCGCACGCGGTGATCGACGGGGCGGGGCTCGCGCCGAAGGGGCGCGCCGCCGCGTGGGAGGCGCTCTCCCGCAAGGACGAGGACGCCCTCGCCGCGCTCGCGAAGAAGGGCCGCGGCGAGGCCGCCGCCCGCGCAGCGCTCCCGGAGCTCGCGACGCTGTACGGCGACGGCGCGCTCTCCCGCGCCCGCAAGCTCGTGCGGGACGTCCCCGGCGCCGCCACGTCGCTCGGCCAGGTCGAGGCGGCGCTCAGGATCGCCCGGCGCCGGGGGGTCAAGGACGTCTCGGTGGATCTCGGGGAGACGCGTGGCCTCGGGTACTACACCGGCATCACCTTCGCCGGCTACGCGCCGGGGGCGGGGAGCGCGGTCGCGGCGGGCGGCCGTTACGACGAGCTCCTCGAGCGCTTCGGCCGGCCCGGGCCGGCGATCGGCTTCGCCGTCGACCTCGAGTTCGCGACCCAGGCGCTCGAGCGTGCCAACGGCCGGGCGGGCGAGCGCACCGCGCGGTCCCGCCGCAGCCGTCCGCGCTAGCGGATCCCGGTCCGCCCTGGTATCGTGCCGCACCTGCGTCGGCGCTGCGACCGCGAGGTGCGCGCGCCGGGAGTCCACCCAGGGAGCCATCACATGCCGAACGTGGTCGTCGTCGGAGCCCAGTGGGGCGACGAGGGCAAGGGAAAGATCGTCGATCTCCTCACCGAGCACGCGGACGTCGTCGTCCGCTTCCAGGGGGGGAACAACGCCGGCCACACGCTGGTGGTGAACGGCGAGAAGACGGTCCTCCACCTCATCCCGGCGGGCATCCTCCACCCCGGCAAGTCGTGCGTCATCGGAAACGGCGTCGTCTTCGACCCCGAGGTCTTCGTCATGGAGGTGGACCGGCTCAAGAGCCGGAACGCCCTCGCCGACGACGCCCAGCTCGTGGTGTCGCTCGACGCGCACGTGATCATGCCGTGGCACAAGGCGATCGACATCGCGCGCGAGCAGGCGATGGGCGCCGGGAAGATCGGGACGACCGGCCGCGGCATCGGGCCGACCTACGAGGACAAGGTGGCGCGGCGCGGGCTGCGGATCCGGGACCTCGTCGACGCCTCCCGCCTCGAGCGCAAGGTGAAGGAGCGGCTGCCGGCGGCGCGGGAGGAGCTGCGCCGGCTCGGCGCCACGCCCGACCTCGACGAGGCGGCGATCGTCGCCCGCTACGCGGAGCTCGGCCGCCGCGTCGCCCGCTACGCCGCGGACGTGTCGCTCTGGCTCCACCGCGCGCTGCAGAACGGCAAGCAGCTGCTGTTCGAGGGCGCGCAGGGGACGATGCTCGACGTCGATCACGGCACGTACCCGTTCGTCACGAGCTCGAACACCGTCGCGGGCAACGCCGTGGTGGGGTGCGGCCTCGGGCCGACCGCCGTGGACTACGTCCTCGGGATCTCCAAGGCTTACTCCACGCGCGTGGGCGGCGGTCCTTACCCGAGCGAGCTCAAGGACGAGACCGGCGAGCGGCTGCGCAAGATCGGCGGCGAGTTCGGCGCGACCACCGGCCGGCCCCGCCGCACCGGGTGGCTCGACGTCCTGGCGCTGCGCTACGCCGCTCGCGTGAACGGGCTGCACGGCATCGCGATGACGAAGCTCGACGTGCTCACCGGGTTCGACACGGTGAAGATCGCCGTCGGCTACCGCGTGGACGGCAAGGTGCTCGACGAGATGCCGTCGGATCCGGAGCTGCTCGAGCGGGCCGAGGCCATCTACGAGGAGCTGCCGGGGTGGAGCGAGAAGCTCGACCACCTCCGGAGCTGGGACGACCTCCCGCCCCGCGCGCGCGCCTACGTGAAGCGCGTGGAGGAGCTCTCGGGCGTGCCGGTGGTCGGACTCTCCGTCGGCGCCGACCGCGGGCAGACGATCCTGCTCGAGAACCCGTTCCGCAAGTAACCCTCGGGCGCACGCGGTGGGCGCGTCCTCGCGCCCGCCGCGCACCTCTTCCGCGTTCCACGCACAGCGGCGCCATCCCAGGCGCCGCCTCGCGCGGCGCCGAGGGCGGTCGCTTCGGCTCTGAGCGGTCGCGCCTCGAGCGCCGCCGCCTTCGCTGGTCGTGCGCTCGGGCGTATCATGCGCGCCATGCGCGCTCTCGCCCTGTTCGCAGTCCTCCAGGTCGCTCCGGCGCTCGCGCTCGCGCAGGGGGCGCCCGGGACGGCGCCCTCGAGCGGCGCGCGCCCGGTCGTGCAGAGCGCCGGCGCGAGCCCCGCGGCTCCGCCGTCGAGCGTGACGGGCGTGACGGCCGCCCCGGCTCCCGGCACGACGACCGTGACCGCCGCTCCGAGCTCTCCTCAGCCGTCGACCGCGGCCCCGACCGCCAGCGCGAGCCCGACCCCGACTGCAGCCCCCGCGGCCACAAATCCGGCCGCGACCGCGAGTCCGGCCGCGACCGCGAGTCCGGCCCCGGCCGCGACGGCGAGCCCGGCCGCGACGGCGAGCCCGGCCGCGACGGCGAGCCCGGTCGCGACGGCGAGCCCGGTCGTGACCGCCAGTCCGGCCCAGACGCCGGCCGCGAGCCCCGCCGCGACCCCGACCGCCGCTTCCGTTCCCGTCGCGCCCACGGCCGCCGTCGCGGAGCGGCTCGCGCAAGGCGATCGCGCCTTCGGGGCGGGTGACGTCCGCGGCGCGCTCTTCGCCTATCAAGACGCGGTCTACCTCCAGCCCGGGTACGCCTTCGCGCGCGTGAAGCTCGGGCGCGCCTACCTCGCGCTCCGCTACCCCGCGCAGGCCATCGCGCAGGGGGAGCTCGCGCTCGCGTCCGATCCGGCCAGCGACGACGCGCGCCGGCTCCTCGAGGAGGCCCGCGCCGCCCGGATCCCGGCGCCCGCCCTTTCGGCCTCGCCGGCGCCGCAGCCCGTGCCCGCCGCTGCGGCTGCGGCGCCCGCTGCGCCCGCGCTCGGCGCGCCCACCGGCGCCATTCCTGCGGGGGCGACGGTCGTCGTCGTGATGCCGGCGGGGGTGGCCCCCGGAACGACGATCGCCGTGCCGTCCGCGGCCCCCGCGGCCGCTCCGGCCCCGCCGGGGACCCAGCCACGCACCTACCGTCTCACGCCCGAGCCGTACGACGCCCCTGCGCCCCTCCCTGCGGCGTCGGCGCAGGCCGGCGGGCCAACCGCCGCGCAGCGCTACCGCAGCGCGCTCGACCTCGTCGCGCGCCGCGAGTACGGCGCGGCGATCGCGCTCCTCGACGACGCGATCGCGCTCGATCCGCGGCTCGCCGTCGCATACACGGCCCGTGCGAGCGCGAAGTTCGGCCAGAGACGGTTCCGCGAGGCGGCCGACGACTACAAGGCTGCGCTCGGCCTCGACCCGGCCCTCGGGACTCCGCTGTACGGCCTCGCCGAGTGCTACCGGCTCCTCGGCGACCCGCTCGCGGGCGAGCTGTACCGCCGTTACTCGAATAGCCACGCCCGGGACGTGCGCGAGGAGCTTCGGTCGGTCGCGCGCGCCCGCGCAGACGAGCTCTCCGGCCGCTGATCCTGGAGGCGCGGCCCCCTCGGCCGCGCGGCCGCCTCCGCCCCCGCGCGGAGGGCGGTCGCGTGCCGCGCACGAGCGCTCGGGTCGCCCGGGCCCGGCCCCAATCGTACCGCGCCGCCCGTCTGGCCCACCTCCGTGGGCGGCCGTACACTTGGGGCATGGAGGCGGCGCGGATCTACAAGACGCGCCTGCCGCTCCGGATCGCGGTCGCCACGGCGGGCACGTTCTGGTTCGGCGTGCTCGTCGTGCTCCTCGGCGCCCCGGGCGCGGAGCCGCGCGCCGTGCTCGGCGCGACGCTGTTCCTCGCCTTCTTCGCGGTGTTCACCGTCCTCTACGCCCGGACGTCCATCACCGTGACGGACGACGGCATCGTGGCCGCGACGCCCTTCAGCCGCCGGCCCGTGCGCTACGAGGAGATCCGCGAGATCATCGTGCAGGACGGGCTCGGCGGGCGCGTCTACGCCCTGTTCACGCAGCGCGGGCGCGTGCAGTTCACGAGCCTCTTCGCTCGCCACCGCGAGCTGTTCGAGCTGCTCCTCGAGCGGGCGGACCTCTCGCCGCAGCGGCTCGGGCGCTGAACCTCACGATGAGGACGCGAGCGCCAGCGCCGCGGCGGAGAGGCCGAGGAGCGCCGCGGCGGTGAGGTGCGCGAGGGGGAGCCGAGGCGCCCTTCGGCCGGGCGCGTCGGCCGAAGCGGGGAGCGCGGCGCACGTGCGCGCGCCCGGGTGGACGAAGACGAGCGTCGTGTCTCCGACCGTGAGCTCGTCGCCGTCGCGGAGCGCGCAGGGCAGGCGCTCGAGCCGCATGCCATTCACGCGCAGGCCGTTCTTGGAGCCGAGATCCTCGATGAAGGCGCCCTCCGCGTCGAGGCGCAGCCGCGCGTGACGGCGCGACGCCTGGGCGTCCCGGACGCGGATGTCGGCCGCGCGCCCGCGCCCCAGGACCTGCTCGGCGCCGAGCGGGTGCCGCGCCCCGGCCTCGGGCCCGGTGACGACGACGAGGTGCACGCCGCCGATCGGCGCCTCCGGGATCGCCGAGGCATCCCGGAGCAGCGCCGCCGCGGCGACGCGGGTGCCCTCCGCGGCGACGGCGGCGGGGAGGGCGATGCGGTGGCCCCCGAGCTCGACCGACTCGCCGGAGCGGAGCAGGCGGCGCGCGCCCGCAGGCAGGGGCCGCCCCGCCGCGCGAGCGCCCGACACGCACGCCTCCACCACCAGGCCGGCCGCGCACGGCAGGAGGCGGAGCGCGCAGGGGGGAGCGCCAGGCAGCTGGAGGTCGTCGGCGCGCGATCCGCCGGCGGTCGCGGGGGAGGAGAGGTCGCGCCGCTCGGGGTCGGCACCGGCGCACTGGAGCATGAGCGTCTGTCGCACGAGGCCGTGGGATCCAGCGCCCGTGCCAGCGGGCCCCGAGCACGGGCCACGAGATCTCGCGAGGTTGGACGGGCGGCCTGGCTGAGGGGGTCCGCCGCGCGGCCCGGCCGGCACGGCGCGCGCCCTTTCGCGGCCAGCGCTATCCGGAGTCGGAGCCGACGTGCCAGCGGCTCTCGGCCCGCGAGCGCTCGGAAGGATCGCCCTCGAAGCGCAGGTAGCCGTTCAGCTCCAGGGTGTCCACGAGCGTCTCGGCCTCGAACTCGCCGATGCCGAGCTCGTGCACCAGGACGTCCCGGAAGTAGCTCCGGCCGCGGAGGTATCCGACGGGAGGCTCGGTCGGGGGGATGTGACGGCGAATCCGCTCGGCGACGTCGGCCAGGTCGAAGTCCTCGATGCCCACAGGCAACCCTAGGGGCGCTCCCATAGGATCGCCAGGGGGTCGAGGGCGGCCGAAGCGGGCACGCGGGTGACGCGGCGCCCGTCCGAGAGCAGCCGGACCGCCCCCTCCTCGTCCGTCCGGAGCACTGCGGCGCCCGCCGCGCGCCAGCGCTCCACCGCCTCGGCATGGGGGAAGCCGAAGCGGTTGTCCCGGCCGAGGCTCACGACGGCGAGCGCCGGGCGCACCGCCCGGACGAACGCCTCGCTCGAGGACGTCCGGCTGCCGTGGTGCGGCACCTTCACGACGTCGGCCCGGAGCCCGCCCCTCGAGAGCGCCGCGGCCTCTCCCGCGTGCTCGACGTCGCCGGGGAACAGGAACGCGGTCGTGCCGTACCCGACGCGCAGCACGACCGAGGCGTCGTTCGCGCCGAGCCCTTCGCGGTCCCCGCCCAGCACGTCGAAGCGGACGCCGGCCCGCTCCCATCCGTCGCCGGGGGCCAGGGGAACCGGCGCCAGCGCCGCGAGCACGCGCGCCACCTCGCCCTCGGCGGGTGCGCCGTTCGAGAACACGAGGTCGATCGGGACCGCGCCCGCGACCGCGGCGAGGCCGAGGGCGTGGTCGGGGTGCGGGTGCGAGACGAAGACGGCGGCGAGGCGGGTGACACCCAGATCGCGGAGGAGGGGGACGACGTCGCGCGCGCCGGGATCCGCGCCGCCGTCCGGAGCGCCGCCGGTGTCCACCAGCACGGCGCTGCCGTCCGGGAGCCGCAGGAGCGCCGCGTCGCCCTGGCCCACCGAGAGGAACAGGACCTCGAGCCCGCCGCGCGCCTCGGCCG